>JAAHGR010000582.1:1194-5089 GCA_010672425.1 Symploca sp. SIO2E6 | reverse complement strand
GACTAAAGCTCTGCCAGCTTAGATGCAAGCAAGGCAGAGCTTTAGTTTTAGAAGGGATTAGAGATTCAGGTAGCAAAACAGGGAGTTACTTTGGCAGAGTTGCGGCAGCGGGTGTTTATGGGAAGGGGGAAGTTTATGGAGTAACAACTCTTTCTTTCAAATTTATTATTAGAATCGCAGTAACACTGTAACAATCCAGCTTGCGGCGATATATCATCTTCGCGATCGCGGGAGTCAACTCCACCCAGCCTGGGGAAAGAACAAAGGCAACTCGAAGTAGATACGCCTGAAATAGTAACACCAGAATGCGTAGAGACAATCGCGGCAGAAGCATCGGTAGAAACACCTCAAACCATGCTCAAGTCTCCGAAGCCAAAAGAGCAAGATGGCGAGAACATTGAGACAGAAGAGAAGGTGACTGAGACAGGAGGGGAAGCAGACTTACCCGAAACCTTTGTAATCGATTTTTATGAAGAGCCCCTGAGGGGCAGCTTGCACCCCCAATTGAATAAGAGAAACAACATCTTTCCCTATTCCCTATTCCCTATTCCCTGTTCCCTTGTTTCTCCAGAGCGATCGCAGATTGAAGTAGTGAAAAAGCCAGGGATATCTTATGACAATCTGCGCCAGTGGCTATCTCGGGCTAAATCAATTTTTCGAGGTCTCCTAAAAAAATTCATAAATTGTCTGTTGAAAACGTCTTATACTAAATCCGGGTTAGTCACCCCCGTTATCTTGGGAATAAGGCAGAAGGCAGATGGCAGATGGCAGAAGGAAAAGAAGGTTTAAGCGAAACCGGGGGTTTGAAAGGCGGATTTGGTATTAAAGATGTACGGAAGTTTTGGAACCCTAAAAGATAGGGTTCTTGAATGCCTGCCTGATCCTAGAACAATCGATCGCCTGATCCTGCGATCACGATCAAGGCTCACCGAAAGCGGCGGGAAGCCCATTCCTTCAGGGATGGGAGGGATAGCCGCCCGCCGCTTTGTTGTTTGTTTTTTGTTTTTTGTTTTTTTACAAACAACAAACAACTAACAACCATCACAACACTGTTGAGCATAGGAAGCAATTTTTTTTATGACATTACGGTATATTGAGTAATTTTGTGCTAGACTAATTGAAGTACATCAATGTAGCGCTTATGTCTCAAAAATTTTTACCACCTAGAGAAGCGGCTGCAGCTTTGGGTGTTCATCGGCGAACGTTGACAAGATGGGAGCAACAGGGCAAAATTGTAGCTATCCGTACTCCGTCTGGTCAAAGGAGGTATGATGTAGAATCTTATCAGAAAAAAAACCTCAATTATGGTGAGGCGCATACTGATAGTTCAAGATTAACCATAACTTACGCTCGCGTTTCTAGTAGAAAACAAAAAGTGGACTTAGATAGACAGGTTGCTGTATTAACTAATCTTTATCCTCATGGTAAATCAATTACGGATATTGGTAGTGGATTAAATTATAAGCGCCAAGGGTTAATCCAGCTTTTGAAGTTTGTTTTAGAGGGAAAAGTTAAACTCATTATTATTGCACATAAAGATAGATTAGTTCGCTTTGGTTTTGAACTAATTGAATGGTTATGTACTGAGAATAACTGTAAAATAATTATTCTCAATCAAGAAACTCTCAGTCCAGAAAAAGAAATGATTGAAGATATTTTGTCAATTGTTCATATATTTTCTTGTCGCTTGTATGGATTGAGAAAATACAAAAAGCAAATTTCAAGTGATGTAGAACTACAGTGATTATGCTCCAAGTAGAAAGACATATAATAGATAGTAGGCGTATTTTTCTCATGAGCGGGTTTTTCTAACCGATGAAGCCTCCCCAAAGCCTATAAAATTGTTGAGACGCTTGGGTCTCTTCAGCCCTCATCATATCCCCCAGCGTAGGTAATGACGCACATGCTGCGGAACTTAGCGTGGTCGCCACAGGCTACCCCAGTGACGGCAAAATCGGGTTTAAATATATTTGTTCTGTGACCGCGATTGGGAACCCCATCATCGATAATCAGCTGCGTTACCACTCTTTCTGCTGTATTCGGGCCATAACTAACGTTTTCGCCTATAGACATTTGCCATTCTCCATAGCGACTGACTCTATCCCAAGGTTGGCTGCCGTCGCTACCTGTATGGCCTAATCCTCCTTGTGGTCCTTGATCGCTGACGAGATCCCTGGCACCCAGTGACATTCCTCTGGAAGGGTTCAGGGGAGATACCGGACTAGCTGATCGCAGAAAATCGATCGCCTCGTCTACGGCGCTAACTCCTTCCTGAGTAATGATGCCAATTTCTCCGGGTCTTCTAATCGTGTTGCCATCGAAATACTGTTTTAGCTGAACCAATTTGTCTGCATAAGCGTTAGGATTTGTACGCGCTAGGTTCATCTCGGCAATGATGCCTTGTTCTAAAGTTGAGAGGTAATTCATGTCGCTTGCCATAGCTAGTCGGGTCGGCAATCCCTCTGCAAGTACAACCCCCACGGTGTCGCTATTTGCCCTAACCGGATTCGACTGCCACGCCTCTATAGAAGCAAGCAATCCGACGCAACAGGAAGCGACTAGAGCGATCGCTTCTACTCTGCCAAATTTGATTTTACCCATTAATTCAACTGCAAGCTGTTGGAACTGACCTTACTATACTATAGCGTTTCTATTTGGGATGTAAACACTCCAATTATCTTAAAAAGGGAACAGGGAATAGGAAACAGGGAACAGGGAAATGAATACAGAGGTTTTTTTTCTAAAAAAAACGACAACCTAGATTTACAAATCATTTGGAAACGCTATATATGATTTTACGACACTTCCCCTAACCCTATACAACCACTCGTGCAGCAAGCCTTACTGATTGCTAGGGATTAGTTACCCTAACCGGGAGGATATCGCTAGGGCGGGTTTTGAGCGGAAATATTCTGGTTGCATGGTGTTACGTTTCCCTAAACCCGCCCCTACACAATACTACTTGCTTGGGAGAGGATGTGAAATTCAGATACTACAGGCGCACACCTATTCCATTATTCAAATAATAGCCAAAAATCACGAAAATTACAACCAATAGAATATATTAAGGACAAGGCGATCGCTATTTATGCCGATGCTTATAGGGTAATATCAAGTTCGGTTGAATACTTATTGTTAAGGCTGACGCGGTGACGCGGTGACGCGGTGACGCGGAGAAGTTTTTATTGTAAGATTATCCTTTCCTTGATATAAGTCGTCTCTAGACAACTGGTAAAACACCAACCAATATAAGATTATGGACATAATGAGCAATTTTCAGTCCGGTTTAACGGACTTGAGCTATGAGAGAAGGAACTTAAGTTCCAGGTGGTCTAACGAATGCGGCCCGTGTATTTCCCCAAATTGATTTAAGAGCTTAAGATCTGACCCACTCGTGCAGCAAGCCTTACTGATTGCTAAGGATTAGTTACCCTAACCGGGAGGATATCGCTAGGGCGGGTTTTGAGCGGAAATATTCTGGTTGCATGGTGTTAAGTTTCCCTAAACCCGCCCCTACACAATACTACTTGCTTGGGAGAGGATGTGAAATTCAGATACTACAGGCGCACACCTATTCCATTATTCAAATAATAGCCAAAAATCACGAAAATTACAACCAATAGAATATATTAAGGACAAGGCGATCGCTATTTATGCCGATGCTTATAGGGTAATATCAAGTTCGGTTGAATACTTATTGTTAAGGCTGACGCGGTGACGCGGTGACGCGGTGACGCGGAGAAGTTTTTATTGTAAGATTATCCTTTCCTTGATATAAGTCGTCTCTAGACAACTGGTAAAACACCAACCAATATAAGATTATGGACATAATGAGCAATTTTCAGTCCGGTTTAACGGACTTGAGCTATGAGAGAAGGAACTTAAGTTCCAGGTG
>JAAHGR010000582.1:0-1094 GCA_010672425.1 Symploca sp. SIO2E6 | reverse complement strand
CTTGATATAAGTCGTCTCTAGACAACTGGTAAAACACCAACCAATATAAGATTATGGACATAATGAGCAATTTTCAGTCCGGTTTAACGGACTTGAGCTATGAGAGAAGGAACTTAAGTTCCAGGTGCTCTAACGAGGGCGGCCCGTGTATTTCCCCAAATTGATTTAAGAGCTTAAGATCTGACCTACTCGTGCAGCAAGCCTTACTGATTGCTAAGGATTAGTTACCCTAACCGGGAGGATATCGCTAGGGCGGGTTTTGAGCGGAAATATTCTGGTTGCATGGTGTTAAATTGTCCCTAAACACGCCCCTACACAATACTGCTTGTATGTTGTACTATTTTACTTATTAACTGCCCATTTTTACCCACCAGATTATTTTATGGCTAAATTTTACAATGAGATTAACTCATCATTACAAAACTTCATCCAAGAACAAAAAATATTTTTCACAGCAACAGCACCAACTCAAGGTAGAATCAATTTATCACCCAAAGGTATAGATACTTTTCGCTGTATTGACAGCAAAACCGTAGCTTATCTAGATTTGACTGGCAGTGGTAACGAAACTTCTGCCCATCTCGAAGAAAATGGCAGAATAACAATCATGTTTTGCAGCTTTTCTGAGAAACCTTTGATTTTACGCTTGTATGGTCAAGGTCAAGTAATTCGCCCCAGGGAGCCAAGATGGCAGAAGTTTTACTCTCTATTCGATTCTCTACCAGGAGAAAGGCAAATAATAGTCCTCCAAGTTGAATCTGTACAAACCTCTTGCGGTTTTGGTGTGCCAATTTATGAATTTATTGATGAAAGAAAGACTCTGATACAATGGGCTTCTAACAAGGGAGAAGAGGGAATTCATGAATATTGGCAAGGAAAAAATCTCCAGAGTATTGATGGTCTACCGACTAAGCTTTTGTCAGATTGAGTCATCCCAACCACACTCAAATCCAGAAGTCCGACTTAGGCTGTCCAGAAGTCGGACTTCTGGGCAGTCGATCGCGTTGTGATTTGATCCTTTTCATCTTTTCAAATCTCCGATCACTCAACAACTTGCGAACAACTTCAAAACCAGGGATGAAATTCAGGTAACA
>JAAHGR010000581.1 GCA_010672425.1 Symploca sp. SIO2E6 | reverse complement strand
CCTGTCTTTGGGGTTCTTCGAGTTTTTGGATTTGCTCTGGACTCAGTTGCACCGGATACCAGAATAAATCCGCAGCAATAAAGACATCGGCTCTGTCTTTAAAGAGAGCATCGAGACCCCCTTTTATAGTAAAAATATATCGTAATTGGGTGGTATTATCGGCCAAGGGTTTACCGTCACTATCGGGATAGATCAGTTCGTCTGGGAGGGAGGGGGATGAGAGTTGTTGTACCATGGGCTCAATCCAAGGCAAAATTAGGAATTCTTAGTTCATTCAAGATGGTTTTGAATAATGAAATGCCGAAAAATGGTTAATAGTTCATCGTCCCATTATACTACTATGATGGATTCTTCATCTTCACCAAGGTATCCAAAAGATGAGAAAATGCGATCGCTCTCAAGAGCTCGGCTAGCGAGCAAGATGCTCGCACTACCACAAGGGGAAAATGCGATCGCACTTCGATTCTAAAATCACCCGCTTGGATAGTGCCGCAATTAGGGGAGGCTGTTGGGATCGACACCGAGTTCTAAAAGACGATCAAGTAGTTGTTGATTTTTCTTGCGTTCCTCCTCTAGTGCCATTTGGGTTTGTTCTTTTTCTGTGCGTTCCCGTTCTTTTTCTGTGCGTTCCCGTTCTTTTTCTGTGCGTTCCCGTTCTTTTTCAGCCCGTTCATACTCGGCTCGTTCCCGTTGTCGATCGCGTTGCTCGACAATCTCGACATAAGAAACAAAACGCTCTCCATTGGGATGAAATAATACCAATTCTTCCTCGTTTGTACTAAATGTTATCCCCAAAAGCGGACTCCTCCAGCCTTCCATAGTCGGGATTGCAGTTAAGGTTTCTCCCTTTCGCCGCCAGCCTTGTAAGCGATTCTTTTTCGGGTCGTATAAGTAATATTCCTCTATACCATGCTGTTGATAAAATTTCTTCTTTTTCTCCATCTCCTGTTTTTTATTGCCCGTAGAAAGGATTTCAAACGCTACTTGCGGTGGTATATTGTCTTCGAGCCATTGCTGGTAGGACCCCCGTTCGCTTTTCGGTCTGCCGAACACTACCATCACATCCGGTGCCTGTCTTTGGGGTTCTTCGAGTTTTTGGATTTGCTCTGGGCTCAGTTGCACCGGATACCAGAATAAATCCGCAGCAATAAAGACATCGGCTCTGTCTTTAAAGAGAGCATCGAGACCCCCTTTTATAGTAAAAATATATCGTAATTGGGTGGTATTATCGGCCAAAGGTTTACCGTCACTATCGGGATAGATCAGTTCGTCTGGGAGGGAGAGGGATGAGAGTTGTTGTACCATGGGCTCAATCCAAGGCAAAATTAGGAATTCTTAGTTCATTCAAGATGGTTTTGAATAATGAAATGCCGAAAAATGGTTAATACTTAATGATACCATTATATTACTATGATGGATTCTTCATCTTCACCAAGGCATCCAAAAGATGAGAAAATGTGATCGCTCTCAAGAGGTCGGCTAGCAAGCAATCTTATGAGGTCGGCTAGCGAGCAAGATGCTCGCACTACTGCAAGGGGAAAATGCGATCGCACTACGGTAGGGGCGCAATGCTTGCGCCCAAGAGACGCATCCGGTTATTTTTGTCATCATAAAATTGGGACGATTTATTTCTTGGAGTTTCCTTATGACCCTGATAGCTCAATTGATGGGAGCGAGCAATTTCTCCCGCAATATCGCTATCTTTTTTTTGGGTAAAGGTTCGGGTTTTCGTCCTCTGAGTAATCGATGGCTGTAATTGTGAGCAATTAGTCCCTGATTTCATCAACTTCAGCAATTACTACAGTGATGTTATCTCTACCTCCATTCTCCTTAGCTGCTTCAATGAGCTTCTCAGCAGCTTGTTTCTCGTCCAAACTAGGCTGGAGATAGTCAGCAATTAAAGCATCAGAGAGTTCTTCCGTGAGACCATCACTACACAGGAGTAGGCGGTCTCCAGATTCTACATCTATTAATTCGATATCCATTTGATGTAAGTCTTTGCGTCCCAGACACTGAGATAGCACATGACGCCAGGGATGATTCCGAGCCTGTTCTGGACTAATGTCACCCGCCTTCATTGCTTTGGCTACCCAAGTGTGGTCTTCTGTAATCTGCTCTAGCTCAGAATTTCTCAAGCGATAGATGCGAGAATCTCCCACATGACCAAACCAACACTCCTTGTTGCGGAACATCACAACAACAGCAGTGGTTCCCATATCTGATCTTTCTGGGTGAGCTTGTTGATCGGCAATTATTGCCTCATTGGCTTTGTCGATGGCTTGCTCAAGTAACTGAGTAGAAGGGGTTGGCAAATTCCAGGACTCATGTAAATAAGTCTGAATCGCCTTCGTCGCCAGTTGACTAGCTTCCTGTCCACCAGCATGACCCCCCATCCCATCGGCGACAATGGAAAAGCGCCCATCTGGGTCAGTGTAATAATTGTCCTGGTTTACAGCACGTAGTAAGCCTGGGTCTGTAAGACCAGTGAAGCGACCTTTCATCATTTATTGTGGCAAGCGCTCTGGGGCGCTAGTTGTTTACTGATATCAAGAACTTTACGTTAGTTAGAGCATTCTATCAAATCGGTCAAGCCGTCTGAGCAAGCGAATCAAAGCAAATGCTGCCACTGCTGCCATTAAAGCAACAACTGCTGCCAAAACTACTTGACCATTAACAAAAAGGATGGTAGATGACAGGATAAACGCACTTAGCAGTAAAGTGTAGTTAGTTCCCAACTGCAAACTGCTTAGGCGTCGCAGCACTCGGTCTGATTCAATAGACCGCACTCGAACGCGCAGGTCTCCTCGTTCTAACTTATCAATTGTATCCTCAATTCTACGAGGCAAACCCAAAGCAGTCGTACTGACTTGTACTGCTTGGCGTCCTAGTTCATTGATCAAGTTGTCAGAATTGTTGGGAGTGTTGCCGTTGGTCATAACTTGTAGTGCAAAAGGTTGTGCAACCTTCATGAAGTTAAATTCTGGGTCTAACCCCTTACCCACCCCCTCTAAGGTAGAGAAGGCTCGCATGACGAAGGTAAAAGTAGCAGGGAAGCGAAAAGGTTGACCGTAAGCAATTTCATAGAGGTCATCGCTAATTTCATTGATGGATTGCTCTTCAAAGGGCTTATCCATAAAATAATCCAGCATATACTGAACTGAGCGCCTCACCGGACTCATATCCCCTACGGGTGCTAGGGCACCCAATTCAATGAGGGAAGTCACGACTCGATCGCCATCTTTTTGGGCAATGCCAAATAGCATCTCCATCAATTGCTCCCGCACATTTGACTTAATCTGCCCCATCATACCGAAATCATAGAAGATCAGGGCTCCCTCTGGAGAAACAGCAATGTTTCCAGGATGGGGGTCAGCATGGAAAAAGCCATCATTGAGTAACTGATGTAGGTAAGCTTTGGCTCCAAGATCTGCCAGTAAGCTGCGATCGAGACCAGCAGCTTCTAGAGCCTCATAATTACTAATTTTAATACCAGGAACATATTCCAGGGTGAGAACTCGTGCTGTAGTATACCGCCAGTAGACCCGTGGTACTTTTACCCAGTCATAGTTGCGGAAATTCCGGCGAAACTTATCAGCATTGCGACCTTCATTGAAATAATCAATTTCTTCCCAGAGAATGCGACAACATTCCTCATAGATGCCCATCCAATCTCGACCTTTCCCCCAATCAGGATGATGTTGAAAGTAACGGGCAATACCTTTAAGGATGGCTAAGTCAATTTTAAACAGTTGTACTAATCCCGGTCTTTGTACCTTGACAACCACCTCTTCTCCATTGGGTAATTGGGCTTTATGAACTTGTCCCAGACTAGCAGCGGCAAGGGGAATTGGGTCAAAACTGTGAAATAGTTTTGCCACTGGTTTACCTACATCTTGCTTAATAATTGCTGCCGTTTGCTCGTAACTAAAAGCAGGTACTCGGTCTTGCAGTTTGACAAGTTCGTCAACATACTCACTAGGGAATAAGTCGGCACGGGTAGAGAAGAGTTGACCAACTTTGATGAAGGTTGGACCTAAGTCCAAAAATGTATCTCGAATCCAAACCGCCTGTTGTTTACGTCTTTCTGAACGTTTGGCGTCCGTCATCCCACCCCGATAGCTCCAGGATTTACCTTCAAGCCATAGCTTGGTTAGCAGGGTTAAAACGAAAGACCAAATATCTATAAAGCGGCGATTACGGGAGTAATTTTCCCGGTTCCATCTGTAAGTTTTATCCTTGTGGACTTTACCTCGTTTAAGGGGCATTGGTACCAGGTTTTCCCTGTAGAGATCAAGATTGACAGAGTTTTTAGATAGAGCAGACACTCGGATTACCAAATTAGGTTTTTTAAAAGAGTTATCAGCTGACAGCTGACAGCTGTCAGCTGAAGCTAATACTGTAGGCGTGAGCTAATAGCAACTAATGGAAGAAACATCTTTTGCTTGAACATCTCACTATAATTCACCTTAACAATGAAAAAGTCTGTCTTTTGGGTGTTAGACAGACTCGTCGCGGTAGAGTTTG
The DNA here is from genome assembly GCA_010672425.1 of Symploca sp. SIO2E6. Classification (GTDB taxonomy): domain Bacteria; phylum Cyanobacteriota; class Cyanobacteriia; order Cyanobacteriales; family Coleofasciculaceae; genus Caldora. The sequence continues at coordinate 576 of JAAHGR010000581.1, read as the reverse complement.
AGCTCATTGCGCAGTCGGGCAATTTCCGCTCGAAGTTCATCAATATTTTCTTGTAAATCCACTGGTTTGGAGGCAGTTGCTCCCGTATCAGAGACAGTGCTTTGGCCAGTGGTCGTTTCCACTTCACTCTCAGCACGAGATATTACTTGATCAGTAAACTGTCGCAGTCTCTCCCGCTGTTCAGCATCAAACTTGCCCAATTCACTCAGAGCATTAGTTAAGGTATTTTCTACCTGCTCATTGATGGCCTGAGCAATCGCTCTGCCAACGAAAAAGGCATGAATTACAGGATCACTCATGAGTAGAATTATTTAGCATACGTAACAGATTATAACGTAACTGTTACAAATGCGGGTAGGGAGGAGGGAATGGAGAATTGGGAATTGGGAATGGGGGAGACAAGGGAGATAAGGGAGATATCTAAAACTTACACAAGAGGCAGAGCGGGCTAAAAAGAAGAATCGGTTTCCCTCCAAGAATGGTTTCCGTTCTTCAAAAAACTCCCGGTTACTGAAATCTGCGACTCTTTTCCTGAATACCTCAGGTGACGACTCGGACACGGATGACGAAGAAACG
>JAAHGR010000580.1 GCA_010672425.1 Symploca sp. SIO2E6 | reverse complement strand
AGCGATCGCCAGAGGGATTCGAGCTTATCCAAGCAGTATTGCCGCCTCATCGGTATCACCGGGGCGGGTTTACTCTCATTGATTGGTTAATGTCCTTATCGGATTGGTGAACCCGCCCCTACGGGATGATATTTTATCAATATTGAGATTTTCAACATCAGAAAATTTGCATTGATGACTAACTTCACCCTGATATACTTTGATCTGAGTTAGATGTCTTTACCCTGCGTGGCTTATCCAAAAATGGAGTTGCGATCGCGTCCAAGTCACAAATTGGGTTAAAATTTCCTATAGGGGAGCGATCGCCAGAGGGATTCGAGCTTATCCAAGCAGTATTGCCGCCTCATTGGTATCACCGGGGCGGGTTTACTCTCATTGATTGGTTAATGTCCTTATCGGATTGGTGAACCCGCCCCTACGGGATGATATTTTATCAATATTGAGATTTTCAGCAAGGTAAATTCCCTTTGTGTCCTTTGTGACGAAAGTGGTTATTTTTTATGATGTCCATTAGGTATACTGGCAAGATGCCAGTTCCACTGATTAAATTTACCGTAGGGAAGCTATTGCAGGTTCTTTGAACATTCCTGTTTCAATGTTACAGATTAGGTTAAAATTTCCTATGGAGAAGCGATCGCCAGAGGGATTCGAGCTTATCCAAGCAGTATTGCCGCCTCATCGGTATCACCGGGGCGGGTTTACTCTCATTGATTGGTTAATGCCCTTATCGGATTGGTGAACCCGCCCCTACGGGATGATATTTTATCAATATTGAGATTTTCAGCATCAAAAATAAGCATTGATGCCTAACTTCACCGCCTTGCGGGAAACTCATCACAGGGTAGTATTGACATGCGGAATGTGGGATAGAATAGTAAAGGTAGCAAATAAATTACATGGAATTTTGAATGGGATGCCCAAAAACGACAGGACAACATCAAAAAACATGGAGTTGATTTCACTGAAGCACTCCAAGTCTTTCGTGATCCTCTAAGGCTTGAAGAATTAGATGACCGATGGGCTGCTCAAGAAGAGCGTTGGCAAGTTATTGGGGTTACATCTTTGGGTCTATTGTTTGTGGTTTACACCATTCGTAACAAAAAATACCGGATTATTTCTGCGAGAAGGGCAACGAAAAATGAGCGAAGAGATTATCGTACACGCTAGATTGCGGGAAGATGGTACTGTTATTGAAGTTCTACCAGATGGTTCTGAGACGATCATTGAGAGCCAAACAGATTGGGAACGTGTGGATAATATGACTGATGAGGAGATTGAGATAGCAGCGCTGTCTGATCCAGATTGTCCACCTAGTCCGCTTGGACGGTTCCAGCTGAAATCTCTCCCAAGCGTTAAGATATCGTAAATTCCCTTTGTGTCCTTTGTGACGAAAGTGGTTATTTCTGATGATGTCCATTAGGTATACTGACAAGATGCCAGTTCCACTGATTAAATTTACCGCAGGGGAAGCTATTGCTAAAATACCGTGCCATCGCTCTCAATCTGAATGGGAGGAACCCCTCCTGCTCTCAATTGTGCGGCAATTCTTCTTCCGGTACTCCAAGTTCCCCCTTGTAAGATTTTCACTAGTGGTAACTCTACTGTACTTAAGTTTAGCTGTTGTCGGATCACATCGGCAATTCTATCTAATAGACAGACAGTAAGTGCTCGCCATTCAACTATTACTTCAGACCCCGGCAAATGAGGTTGGTGTAAAATAGCAGTATCCTTGACTTCTAGTAGTCCTAAATCTAGACACAAACCACCGTTGCGATATTCCGGTAAACCCGTCAGTTCATCCAACCCGGTGATTTCACAACCCAGTTCCTGGAGTGGTTCTAGCAGAGAGTAGGTTAACCACTGAGACAACTTGTGAAACGGTACATACTGCTCACCCAGATGTTCTCCTTCCAGAGCCGGATGGAACCAAACATCACCTAAGTTTACACCAGCGATCGCTACTCGTCCCGGCCAAATATTTCCCAATCCCTCCAAAATTGCGGTTAGTACTTTGGAGGCGGATAGTTGTTTGTTGTTGGTTGTTGGTTGTTGGTTGTTTGTTGTTTGTTGTTGGTTGTTGGTTGTTTGTTGTTTGTCGTTTGTTGTTGGTTGTTGGTTGTTGGTTGTTGGTTGTTGGTTGTTGGTTGTTTGGGAATTGTCAATATCTCCCTTGTCCTCCTTGTCCTCCTTGTCTCCCCATCTCCCCATCTCTGCGTCTCCGCGTCTCCGCGTCTCCGTGTCCCCCCATCTTCCCACACTCCCATCCAACAAGTAATTCACCAAATTACCGGGACGAGGATTTTCTGTACCGAAGAGGTGGGGAAAGGTTTGCAGGGATTCTCCTAAGCGCTGTAGCAATTGCCAACGACCCTCGATTCCTACTAGGGGATTGCCTTGACTCACTTGAAATCCTTGGGCTAGTTTAGCTACAGTTAAGCTTTGCAATCCTTGAGCATCTGCTTGTAAGGGGTGTTCCGAGTCACTGGAAAAAGCACCTTGACAAAACATCCGGAAGCTGGCAACTGCTAAACCTTCAGAACGACTAAATACTTGTCCTGTTTCCTGTTCATAGTACTTCCAAGCAGCACCAGCACCAGCATCGAGTAATACACTAACCATGGCTAGATCATACTTGGTTCGAGCTTTTTCCCTAGGGGTAAGTCCTGCCAATTTCTCCTCTAGTAAGTCCAGACGCGGTAGATTACCCACTTCAAAATGTCGCCAACGGCTGTGAAAGGGGATATTCAAGTCGGGATACTGTTCCCTCATCACCTGGATAACATACTCAGCCACTTGCTCTAACTTAGTTAAATGGCAGCGAAAGTGAGGTAACTCCTCAGCACAGGTTAAACTAAAAAGGCGATCACATTGCTTCCGAATCGCTGCTGGAGTTCTCAAATAGGCAATTGCCCTCTGTTCAGATTCTGCGATCGTTACTGGTTGATAATTATCCAAGGCTCCCCTTTTTAAGTTCAAAGTTCAAGGTTATCAAACAACAAACAACAAACAACAAACAACAAACAACAAACAACCAACAACCAACAACTAACAACAATTCTGATAAAGAGCATCAAGCTTCTGCTTAACAGTTGGTGGTTTTAAGGTGAAACTGATGTAAAAATTTCCCTGGTCTGGGTTTGCTTCTAATACTTTAGCATAGATATCTTCACTGGCTTTGAGCATTCCGTAATATTTGCTTAATAAATTGAGTTTAATATTACTCAGGGGAAGTGGTATTAGATATTGCTCATCTGGCTTACAATGTATTTCAGCACATTTTTCTGAGAGTTTGACTAATCTACCGGCAAAAACTCGTTCCCCAATATTTTTGCCTTCTAATATGGTGTATTGTAAGGGTATTGCTTCTGGCAGGGTCAAAAATTCTTCTTCTTTTTTACTTAGTAATAAATTATATTGCCCACCAACACCACCCACTTCATAGATGGTCAGTGGCTGCTTCACTCCCTTAGGTTTGACCTCCTTGTTGTCGCTGATTTTCACAATTGGCCCTGCTTCTTGTAGGGTTGACTCGGAAATCAGAATTTGACCGCCCAGGGTATAGGATTCGATACGGTAAGTCAAATTTACTTGGCTGCCAACAACACCATACTTAGTGCGTTTTTCTGAGCCAATATTGCCTACTACCACTTCCCCTGTATTAATACCAATGCCCATTTCTAGGGATGGAAAGCCTAATTCCTGTATCTGGGTATTGACAGAATCCATGGCTAACTGCATTTCTACTGCACAAGCAACTGCTCGCACAGCATCGTCGGCTTTGCTAGTGGGAGCACCAAAAAGAACCAAAATACCATCTCCGAGGAACTCATCAATCGTACCTTCGTGCTTAGTAATCACATCTGCCATCTGTTTGAGATAGAGGTTCAGGATTTGTACCACCTCTTCTGGAGGTAATTTTTCTGAGATGGCAGTAAATCCTCTTAAATCTGAAGTCAGAATCGTAATGTTGCGTCTTTCGCCACCTAGTGTTAGTCTTTCCGGGTCTGCCAATAACTTGGTTACTACTTTATCTGTCAGATAACGTCCGAAGACTTGGCGAATCAGAGCATTAGTTTTGCCTAATTCTCTATTGGCTTGTGCTAAATCTGCTGTACGCTCCCTAACTCGTAGTTCCAACTCTTTGGCAGTTTGACGTAATCTACCAATTACTAAGGTTATCCCAGCAACTCCCAAAAAGGATATTCCTCCTAACATGATAAATGTACCCCTTAAACCGACACGGGTTTGGGCTATAAAAATATCTAGGGGTTCTATGAGTTCTAATACTCCTCTGACATCCCCAACTTGCCAGTCAGTTTTGGTACTATCAGGGTGAGTATTGTGACAAGCAACACAACTAGTTTTCATGATATCCGCTGTGGCATATCGCAAGGCTTGATTACCTCGGAATTGCTCTAGGCGCAAAAATGGCTGCTCAGGGTTTTGTCTCAACTGACGGAGTGCCTCAAGTTCAAAATCGTCTTGGGGGCCACCTTCCCCTTGTTCTAACCTCTGTCGAAAGGGATAGTCACTATACAACCGCACTAACATCCCTTGGTTTTGTGCATTGATGCGTTTACTAAGTTCTATCAGGTAAGTTGCGGGTAAGGGAATTGCTCCTTCTTGGGTTTGGTAGTCTGAAGTGATCGGAATTTGGTGGAATGGTTCGATACGATTGATTACATCTGAACTGTACAGGGTGCGTGCTTCCCGGATCGCTTGGGAATAAAAGGCTGCATTTTGGATAGCTTGGGAGTTGATTAGGTTAGAGGACACACGAGACATATTTACTACAGCTATTCCTACTCCTATGCAAAACAGCATCGCCAGCACGAAGATCGTCCGTTTGAAAAGTAGGTGGAGTAAATAGCCCAAGGCAACAGAAAGGAACTTGCTCATTACTACCGTATTGTACCTGCCTTGGCAAATGCACCTCGGAAAAGTTCTGTTAGAACAAATTTCTTCTAGCCTAGCTTGGGAATTGGGGAATTGGGAATTGGGAATTGGGAATTGGGAATTGGGAATTGGGAATTGGGAATTGGGAATTGGGAATTGGGAATTGGGAATTGGGAATTGGGAATTGGGAATTGGGAATTGGGAATTGGGAA
>JAAHGR010000058.1 GCA_010672425.1 Symploca sp. SIO2E6 | reverse complement strand
TATTCTAAAATCTAAAATCTAAAATCTAAAATCTAAAATTTCTCTGGTCAAAGCGTAGCATCTTCTGGCCTCCCCCTTTCAAAGGGGGACGGGAGGGGGATTCCAAAGGGGATGCGAGGGGGATCAACACTGTACAGCATAGCAGAGAAAACTGCTGTAAAAGACAGTTTAGAGTTGTCTTCAACAGATTTTATCAATGGCTTAGAGTCTTTGCAGCGAAGGTATTTAGTAACCAAAATCAAAAAGGATAAAATTCTGTTTGAATTGTCTCCATTTTTTTTAAAGCATATTGCAAAATGACTATTATTTGTCCGTATAATTAGACATTAATCTAATTAGATTTAACCTCAAACATGACAAAAACACCCACTTCAGAATATGACAGTCCCTGGAAAGAAGCATTAGAGTCTTACTTCCCTGAATTCATGGCCTTCTTCTTTCACAAAATTCATACCCAAATTGATTGGCAGCGCCAATGGGAATTTCTCGATAAAGAACTACAGCAAGTAGTTCGGGATGCAGAAGTTGGGCGCCGCTTTGTCGATAAACTTGTCAAAGTCTGGCGGCGCAATGGTCAACAAACCTGGGTACTACTTCATGTTGAAGTACAAGGAAGCAAGGAATCGGTTTTTCCCAACAGAATGTACGTTTATCATTTGTTTCTCGCAAGAGCACTGATATAGTTATATTTGTTGTTAGCAGTCATAACCAAGTTCCTTCATTTGATAGGTTGGCAACAGATGATTAATGACTAATCTTCCTTAGTCTTTCCTGCATTAAATAAATTTAGGGGCTTGTGACCGTTTTATTCTTCAATCTAAAATCTAAAATCTAAAATCTAAAATTTCTCTGGTCAAAATCATGAATGCTGTGGTTACCCTAGCTCATCTACAGGCTCAAGCAACCTACCAGACTCCAGAAGTGCGGTTACAGTGGAAGCTGAGATTAGTGAAAGGCTTGTACGAGCGAGGCTATAACAAAAAAGATATCCTAGAATTGTTCCGATTCATCGATTGGATTCTGGCACTACCGGAAGAGTTGAAACTAGTCTTTAAACAAGAGTTAAGCACATTCGAGGAGGACAGAAAAATGCGCTATGTGACCAGCATTGAACAAATGGGGATTGAACAAGGTAATATTCAGCGAGGACAGATAGATATTACTGAAGTCCTGGAAGTTCGGTTTGGGGAAGTGCCGGATACCATCACCCAGCAAATCTACAAAATCGAAGATGCAGTTATGCTCAAAACATTACTCAGGCAAGCGATTACTATTGAATCCCTTACCCAATTCCAACAATTGTTAAATTGTTAAATTGTTAAACTGCTAAACTGCTGGTGAATGAGGAGTATTTCCCTTATTCGCCAGCGGTATCCGAAGTTGGACTTATATCAATTCCGGTTGTATCGGAATGATTAATAATTTGGCTTTTTGGTTAGAAAACATAGACGCTGGCGGGCGCAAGCATTGCGCCCCTACGTCATGAATATTATACCAATATAGCCGGAATTGATATTACCACCTACCACCGATTAATCTTCTTGGGAAAAGTCACGAACTCCTTTAACAATTCGAGAAAGTTCGCTCTTCTCATCACTAGTAAGGCGAGTAGGAGAACCACTAATGATTCCTTCATAATTACGGAAAGAATCTTTGATTTCTGGGCCATCTTTGCTAATTGTGTACTCGCGAATACCTGTATCGTGCCAAGAACCACGCATTTTGAAGACATTGAGGGCTCGAGACATTTGCCCACGAATTTCGACGTATTGTAGCATCAAAATCGTGTCAGTAATCGTGGAAATATGGGAATCTGTAATGGAATGGGAACCCATAAACTGGTCTGTGGTATTGGTGAAGAAGCCGGTGATTTCTTCTTGCTTGGCGTAGCCGGTAACACCAATGACAAACTGTCGGAAGGCGTTATTACTCACTCCCCGTGCCAAGGCTGAGAGGGAATCAATGGCAATGCAGGAAGGTTTAAAATCGGCAATCTCTAGTTTAATGATTTGTAAGTGGTCCTCTAATCCTGCTGATTCGGGGTAAGCACAAATGATTCTCAGTAAATCCTTGCGCTCCATTTCCTCAAAATTGATACCCCAAGAAGTAGCATTACGAGATAGCTGAGCACGAGATTCTTCGTAGGCAAAGAGAATGGCACGTTCACCATGTAAGCAAGCATTTTGGAGAAACTTGCTCACTAGCAAGGTTTTACCTGTACCTGTAGCACCAGTTGCTAAGATAATTGAGTCTTTGAAAAACCCACCACCGCACATTTCATCCAGGGTATTAACACCGGAAGATACCCTGACATTGGAAGAGCGCTGGGTGAGTTGCATGGCTCCTAAAGGAAAGATGTTGATGCCATCGTTGGTAATTGTAAACGGATATTCTCCTTTCATGTGGGTTGTGCCCCGCAGCTTGAGAATTTCGATAGTGCGACGGCGGCGTTCCCCTTCTAAGGCATTACGAACAATTACTACATTGTCTGAGACAAATTCTTCGACCCCAAACCTGGCTACTGGTCCATACTCATCCACTCGTTCCGTGGTCATTACGGTAGTTACACCAATTTGTTTGAGACGAGCCACTAGACGAAAAATTTCCCGTCGCACTAGTGAAGCTGCATCATACTGCTGAAATATGGCAGTGATTGAGTCAATGGAAACCCGCTTGGCTTTGTATTTGCGAATGGCATACTGAATACGCTCAATTAATGCAGAAAGGTCAAAGTTGCCTACTACTGCTTGTCCTTCCGGGTCTGGGGAAGCATCTAAGATAAATAACTTGCCATCATTCACTAATTCTTGTAAATCCCAACCAAGACTGTAGGAGTTTTTGATGATATCTGTGGGAGATTCTTCAAAGGTGACAAAAACACCAGCTTCATCAAAGTTAGTAATACCGCTGTAGAGAAATTGTATAGCAAACAGTGTCTTACCTGTACCAGATGTACCACTAACCAGAGTGGTTCGACCAACTGGTAGTCCCCCATAGCTGATATCATCGAAGCCTTCGATCAATGTCCGTATTTTCTGGACTCCTACTGGTTCTAACTGGTGCTGACTCTGTTCAGTTTTATTAATCTGACTCATATGTTGGCTTAATAAAAAAATATTCAACAAGCAATTTTGCTTTTAATTGAATCTCTGTGACATTTCCATATCTTAGAATTTTATAAGGAAGATAGTAAATCTCAAATATTAAGTAAATCCTTAAATTCCACTAAAAATCTAATTGCTCTTCGCTGAGTTCTTCATAAAGAAGATCCAAACCAATTAAAACTTTTTCCCGGTCTGAGAGATCACCAATAATTTTGCGGACGGGAGGTGGTAATACTTTCGATAGAGTTGGGGTTGCCAAAATTTTATCTTCCTCTGCTAGTTGGGGATTTTTGAGCACATCAATTACTTTTAAGGCATAAGCGCCTTTAAACTCTTGTTCGAGGATATTTTTGAGCATTTTCAATGCTCTAATCGAATGGGTGGTATTGCCAGCAACATAGAGCTTGAGGACATAAGTTTTTTTTAGTGGACTCATAAGGAAAACAGTGAACAACAATGATCAAATAAGCGTCTGACGGTGCAGGGAACTTCGGAACAACAAAAAATACTGAGGAGTGTACTATCAGCCCTATCCCTAAAAGCTGATAAAGCCTATATTAGTTTAAAACTCTCTAGGAATAGAGCGACGGTACATTTCTCCTAGGTGAGCGATAACATCGATCAGTGTCAGACGATAGTCGAGTAAGATGCTCTCATTTCGCCCTTCTAACTTTAACTGTTTGGCAAATTCGTCAATCAGTTCCATATGGATTTCCACGATTCTAGACACAGAAATATCGGCAAAGAAAGCTTTTTCCACCAAGCGATCAATTTTTTGATTGAGATCAGGGTCAGCGGAAAAGTATTTCAATAAAATATGACAATACTCTAATTTTAAGTTTTCTAAGAGCTTGTGCTTCTCTGCGGAAGGCAGATGGCGTAAAAAAAGCTGAGGATTTCTTTTATAGTACACACCTAAGTACCCAAGGCGCTCCTGGAGTTTCTCCGATAAGCGGCGCTGCTGATGCATCAGGAAATTACGCTGGGTGAGCTCGGTTGACCCATCAGCGGTAGCAGATTGATGTGGTAGGCTACAAAAGGGAGAAAGGTATAAAAACCGAGCGATCGCTTGGTCAATCAGATTGGTGATCTCAGGTAATTGGCTAGTACTAACTTGGAGCTCAGCAGAGTGGAACAGATACTGAAGGTTTTCTGGGAGAGCACCATGGGTGATCCTAGCCCCCTCAGACTGTCGATTTGCGGCAACAAGGGTAGTCATTGCTTCTGATTCCTTGAGAAAAATCACCACCGGTAGCAGAATGCCTTGTTCGTACAGGTGGTTGCTCATGGGTGGTAATGAGCCGTTATCCTGGAAGATTAAACAGTCCAGGTACTGCCGATGTTCCTCAATCAGAGCAAAAAACTCCGGTTCTGAGTCAGTGGTATGCACAACAAAGCGCTCACTGCTCAAGAACTTACTCAAGGACTGAAGCAGATACTCAGAAGGTACAAAGGTACAGAGAGTCAATTGGGGATGCAAAACAATACACTGTTCAACAACAATCTCGTGATTTCCGGTGATACATCACTTAGCCAGAAAACATTTTATCAATATTTTTATCAAAAATTTAGTATATTGCTTAAAATTATTTCAAATATTCTAAGGATTGTAAGTAATTGTAATTATTTTGTGCCGTTGACCCACCTTGAAGGGCAATATATAGATCGACAATCATAATCGATCAAGCTGAGCCCCAGCTTTCTTCCCTCTTACCCCCTACCCCAGAGCTTCCTGCCTCGTTAGGTAGCCTCACCGGTAAATTTCCCATCCCTTGCCGCCAGATTTGGTTATATCCATGTCAACTTCCAGTCTAAAAGACTTTGCCAGCCCTGTTCCAGTTTGTCAGCCCAACTTGGAGCTTGCTGCCGTGCTGGAAATATTTGGTGTGAGAGAGTGTGATGCTATTGTCGTGGTGAACCAGGAGCAAAGTCCCCTCGGAGTAGTACACCTGCGACGGGTGATACCTTACCTACTCTCAGCCACAGGCTTAGGAAAGAATACCGCATTGATGGCTACTGGGGATTTCCAAAAACCCCTGGAGCAAATAAAACCACCGATTATAGAACCAATCTCCATCCTCTCTGCTGAGCTAAGGTTGAAGCAATTTGCTGCCTATCTAGGGGAGATGGGGAGATGGGGAGGTGGGGAGATGGGGAGATGGGGAGATGCGGGAGACAAGGAGACACGGGGACGCGGGGACGCGGGGACGCGGAGATGGGGTGATGCGGGAGACAAAGAAGACAAGGGAGATGGGGGAGACAAGGGAGATATTTCCCATTCCCAATTCCCAATTCCCAATTCCCAATTCCCAAACAACCAACAACCAACAACCAACAACCAACAACAATGGGTATTGGTTGATGAGGAGGGGAAGTTTCTGGGACTGCTCAATAACTCGCTATTGTTAAAATCCTTGGCTCTCAGCTTTACCGTTAATGATGGGGTGGGTAACGCTAACCAAAAGCAACTCAGTAGACTCAGTATTTTAGTACAACTGTTGGAGCAATTGCCCTTACCTCTGAGCTTACAAACCTCTAGAGGACAAATAGTTGCCCAAAACAGCAGCTGGCGTCAACAGATTGGAACTTCGCCAGATTTGGATTGGGTAAGGTACAGCAGTACTGTCGGCTTAGATGTTCCTGCACTTGGTACTGACAAGCTTGACCCACATCCTAACTATAGCTCCGACGACTCGGAAGTGGCTATGGCTTCCTTATCTGGCACTACTCCCTTGGCAGGAAGGATGGCGCTACTGTCTACCCTAGCAGTTGAACCGCAACCATTACAGAATAGGGAGAATTTTGCTCAACAGGGGTATGAAGCAAAGCTTAAAGGGGGTGAATGCTCCTATCAGCTTGATGTCCCTCCTCCAGAAGAGGGATTATCAGCTTCTTTAGCACTGACAACCAAGGAACACCCTTACGATATATTTTGCCCAAAGGAATCTAACCCAGACACTGAAACTCAACTACAACAGAGCCAAGGGGGAGATATTCCCATCAAGGGGGAGACTTCGGTATCCCCAACAACGGACAACAGCCAGGGTTCCTTTTTCTCCTTTGTGAGAACTTCTCTAGCACCGTCGGTTGTCCCCCTTGAAGATCCTAGCTCTACCCTCTGGCTAGTACTGGCTCAAGACACCACCGAGCAACAGCAGGTTACCCAAGAGCTAGCAGCCAAAAATGCTGATTTAGTACAACTCAACCGCCTGAAAGATGAGTTTTTAGCTTGTATTAGCCATGAGCTGAAAACACCTCTGACTGCGGTTTTGGGCTTATCAAAGCTGTTGAAAGATCAGTCTCTGGGAAAATTAAATGAGCGTCAAGCTCGCTATGCTAGGCTGATTTATCAGAGTGGACGTCAGTTAATGACGGTAGTTAATGATATTCTGGATTTAACTCGCATTGAAACTGGTCAGCTACAACTAACCCTCGATGCAGTAAAAATTCAGGCAATTTGCGATCGCGCCTATACTCAAGCCCAACAGCGACTGGTAAATCAAAACTCCCAGGAGGAAGAAGCCGCTCGGTTTGCCCAATTCAACCTCCAAATTGAACCAGATTTGGAAGTAATCGTTGCTGATAAACTACGGTTGTGCCAAATGCTAGTGCATTTGTTGGAGAATGCTCTTAAGTTTACCGACTCCCATGGGGAAATTGGTTTAAGTGTCAATCACTGGGAAGGTTGGATTGCCTTTACTGTTTGGGATACTGGTATTGGCATCCCGGAGGAGAAGCAGCATTTAATTTTTCAAAAATTCCAACAACTGGAAGAACCTCTCACCCGTCGTTTTGACGGTACTGGTTTGGGATTAGTTTTAACTCAACGTCTAGCTCGCTTACACGGTGGAGATATTTCTTTTATTTCCAAACCTGATGAAGGCAGTCAATTTACCTTACTACTACCCCCTTGTCCCCCTCAAGAGGAATCGCCGGAGGAGGAGGGTGATTATAGCACAGAAACGGATACTTTTGGGGGAGAGGAGCAAGAAACAGGGATACCTCAGGAAAAGATTAGTTCACCTCAGAGCACTAGCAGCCAAACTGGACAAGGAAGCCATCGAGTCCAGCAGACAAATAGGGAGCATCACCAACCACCAACTACCGGTTTGGTGTTAATTGTGGAAACCGTATCCCGATACTTGGCTAGCTTGAACGAACAGCTTCAAGGTTTAGGATATCATGTGGTCATTGCCAGAGCCGGTACAGAAGCGATCGAAAAAGCTCGCCGTCTGCAACCAGGGGCTATTTTTCTCAATCCCCTGCTCCCTCAACTTTCCGGCTGGGATGTCCTGACTCTCCTCAAATCCGATGAACATACCCATCATATCCCAGTCTTTGTGATGGCAACCCAGGCAGAAAAACGGCAAGCTTATCACCATAAAGCAGATGGTTTTTTAACCTTACCAGTACAAGAGCAGGCATTACTGAAAACCCTGGCTCCTTTGGTTGAACCCCAAAGTCCCACTAATATTAGTCTGACAATTCTCTATCTAACTCCAGTAGTAACCCCTCCTAGCAACTCAATGCCTCCTGAGCGGCTTTCTGGAGCCCCTGTACTGAGTTCTGAGTTAACTAATTTACTCAATCTTGAGCACTCACAAATCAATTATCGGATACTTGAGGCTGATGATTTAGAGCAAGCAGAAATCTTAACTCGCGTTTGGCATCCAGATGTCCTCTTGCTCGATAGTGAAGGAATAGCGGAACCGTTGGCTTATTTGCAACAGCTTTCCCAATACGAAGGCTTGACTTCTTTACCCCTAGTCACATTGGATTACAGGACAACAGAAGCAGCCAATCAACTCAGTAATCTTTGTGTGTATCCTTGTTTAGCAGTAGATTGCTACTCGAAAGTTGCTGCTGTACTACAGGTAGTGCAAGTGGCAGCAGGTATGAGCCATAAATCCAATGTGCTAGTAATGGACATTGGGGAAGCAGGGAAACAGGGAATGCCAAAGCATCACCAATCACCAATTGCCACATCCCTAACCCCTCAATCCTCCTGGCGACAGGCACTAATGCAATACCTGCAAACAGCTGGATTGAGAGGCTTACTTGCCAATTCTTGGGTAGAAGTCTACCGTCAGCTGCAAACTCAAAATTTTGACTTACTGCTGATTCGTTTAACCGAGATCCGCGATTCTTCAGTACTGGCAAAAAGACTCAATTCCTTGGCTCAGCTGCAAAAGTTACCACCAATTCTGGTGCTAGATCATCGATTAGATCAATCAATAAACGGTTCAGAATATTCTACTTCGGAACTAGAGTCGATGTTCCAAGGCATTGCAACCCAAGTCCTGCGGGGTTATTCTCAGTCGATGAGCCAATTATTAGATCAAATTAAGCAAGTTTTGGCTCGGAAGTAACAGAAGAAGAAAGTGATACTCTGATTTAGCTAAATCGGAATTTGGTATCGTAAGGTATGGCTTACCCTGAGGGGTCAAAATTCTGATAGTAGGCATTGAGCGAGTTATGGCAAGCATCTTCCCCAAAGGCAAAAGGCTATCGAATGTCAAAGGAATCACCAAAGGCAAAAGCACTATTGTCCTTGTGTCCAGTTTGTTTGTCTTAAGTCTATTGTTCGTAACTATTGTTGTTCCGGTAGTTGCTCAATCCCCGATGGGAGAAATAAGGCAACAGGCAACAGGCAACAGGCAACAGATAGTAGGGAATAGGGAAGAAGTAACCCAGCAACCATCAACTCCAGCACAACTGCTGCAACAAGGAAGAGAGTTTTATGAGGCAGGACGGTTTTTTGAGGCAGCAACTGTCTGGCAACAAGCAGCTCAAATCTATGAAGAGCGGGGAACTTTGCTTAACCAAGCCCAAGCTCTCAACTACCTCTCCTTAGCCTATCAGGATTTGGGACAAGGGGAGCAAGCTCAGCAAGCGATCGCCACTAGCTTGCAGTTGTTGCCAAGTTTGGATAAACTCGAACCAAGGGGTGTGGCTATCTTAGCTCAAGCCTTGAATACTCAAGGGAGTCTTCAACTAGCGAGGGGACAAACAGAAACTGCCCTAACAACTTGGAAGCAAGCAGAAGCTACGTATGATCGTGCGGGCAATGAAACGGGGAAGTTAGGCAGCCGAGTTAACCAAGCTCAAGCTTTGCAAACCTTGGGGCAGTATCGACGAGCCAAGGAACTTTTAAACAAGCTAGTAGGGGAACTGCAAGCTCAACCAGACTCTTTGCTTAAAGCTACGGGATTGCGGAGTTTAGGTATTGCCTTGCAAACCACTGGCGACTTAGGGCAATCTAAAGTAATCTTAGAGCAAAGTTGGGCAATTAGCCAACAATTTAAGGCCAACGCTGACACCAGTGCGACCCTCTTGGGCATCGGTAACATTGCCAGAGACTTACAGCAATATGACGTAGCTTGGGAATACTATCAAGAAGCGGCAAATCTAGCACAAACGCCAATTACCATTCTACAAGCCCAACTCAACCAACTGAGTTTATTGGCACAAACCCAACAGTGGCAAACCGCATCCTCCTTAGTCCCCCAAATCGAGTCCAACCTCTCCCAACTCTCCCCCAGTCGCTTCTCTATCTATGCCCGAGTGAATCTGGCAGAGAGTTTGATGCAGTTATCATTAGCAAACAACCAACAACCAACAACCAACAACAAACAACAAACAACAAATAACATTGCCAAATTATTAGCAATCGGAGTCCAACAAGCTAGACAAATACAAGATCCCCGCGCTGAAG
The DNA here is from genome assembly GCA_010672425.1 of Symploca sp. SIO2E6. Taxonomy (GTDB): domain Bacteria; phylum Cyanobacteriota; class Cyanobacteriia; order Cyanobacteriales; family Coleofasciculaceae; genus Caldora. The sequence goes on along the minus strand of JAAHGR010000058.1, from coordinate 12,269 downwards.
CTTACGCTTTAACTCAACTGGGTAAACTTTACCAACAAACTCGGCAGTGGCAAGATGCCCAAAGTCTGACGGAGCAAGCTCTACAAATTGCTCAAAGGATTGAGGCTGCTGATATCACTGCTCGTGCAGCTTGGCAGTTGGGGCGTATCCTTAAACAACAGGGAGAGATTACTGGAGCGATCTTAGCTTATCAGGGAGCTTTTGAGCATCTGCAATCTCTGCGGAGTGATTTAGTCGCAGTTAGTTCTGATGTACAATTTAACTTTAAGGAAAGCGTAGAACCGGTTTATCGGGAATTGGTAAGTTTGCTCTTACAACCTACTCTTACTAAAGGACACAGAGAAGAAACCAGTCAAGCTAACCTGAAACAGGCTCGTGAAGTGATTGAAGCCTTGCAATTAGCTGAACTAGACAACTTCTTTAGAGACGCTTGCTTAGACACTCAGCCAGTAGTGCTTGATGAAATTGATACCCAAGCAGCAGTTATCTATCCTATTATATTGGAAGATTCCCTTCAAGGTAGCTCTGTTTCACGCCTAGAAGTTATTCTCTCTCTGCCGAATCAACCCCTACGCCACTACGCCACTCAACTACCAGACCAAGAAATTGAATTAATCCTCCAACAACTCTACTCCTCTCTTTACCCAGGTTATGCGAGAGACCAACGTTTGCGCCTTGCCGAACAAATTTATGATTGGCTAATAGGACCTGCTGAAACTGATTTAGCCAATAGTGGTATCCAAACTCTCGTATTTGTACCAGATGGCTTTCTGCGTAATTTACCAATTGCTGCACTCTACGATGGCGAGCAATATCTTATCGAAAAGTACAGTATTGCTCTGAGTCCGGGATTACAGTTATTTCCCCAGGGACTGGAAAGGGAGGAACTCAGTGCCTTAGCCGTTGGTTTAACCGAATCCCGCCAAGGTTTTGCTCAACTGCCTGCAGTCGCAGCAGAAGTCAAGGAAATTGCCTCTGAGGTCAATGCTCAAGTACTGCTCAATCAAGAGTTTACCCGTACCGCTTTTCAAGATAAGATTAATAAGAAGCCCTTCCCTGTAGTTCATTTAGCTACTCATGGTCAATTTAGTTCTAACCCAGAAGAAACCTTTCTCCTAACTTGGGATGAGCGGATCGGTATTCAAGACTTCGATGTCTTATTTGAGAAGAGGAGACTAGGAATTCTCAAACCGATTGATTTGCTAGTTCTCAGTGCCTGCCAAACCGCAGCAGGAGATGAAAAAGCTACTTTGGGATTAGCGGGATTTGCACTGCGCTCAGGTGCTCGCAGTACTATGGCAAGCCTCTGGTCAGTTAATGATGAATCCACCGCTGCTTTAATGAGTGAGTTTTACTACCAGCTAACCCAAACCAATCGCCCAATCACCAAAGCAGAAGCCCTACGTCAAGCTCAGCTAACTCTGTTGCACAACTCCCTCTATAACCATCCCTATTTTTGGGCATCTTTTGTCTTAGTGGGGAATTGGCTGTAATATTTTGATAACATATCAAAGGATCAATTAAGTAGAATTGTGGAGTAATTATTGATAATTTTAGCAGGATAGAGTTTTAAATTATGACTAAGTCCCACCAATCGATTGTTCCTATCCTCTTATCAGCTACCCTCACCAGTACATTTATACTTGGAAGTAGTTTCTACCACTCGGTAAAGGCAAGTCCTAAACCGATGGAGGAAAGGGAAACCTTACGTAGTAATACCCTCATCAGCATAAGATTTGAAGCACCACCAGGGGAGACGGCACCTTCAACCAGCATCGGTGGAGGTGTCCGAGGTGAGGTGAAATTTGCCTCCCCAGGAGATGCGGCACCTTCAACCACCATCGGCGGAGGTGTCCGGGGTGAGGTGAAATTTGCCTCCCCAGGAGATGCGGCACCTTCAACCAGCATCGGTGGAGGTGTTAGAAGTGATATGCAATTCTCTCCACCAGGGGATGACTCACCAGTTCATAGGATATCAGGAGGAACCCGTACCGATGAATTACTGGCGATGACGGCTTTGCTTCCCACGACGAAGTACGGACGTACAGTGGTAGGGCATCCGACCTTCTTTGTCTACTTACCCCCAACATCCTCAAAAGAGGTCTTCTTTAGCATGCAAGATGAACAAGGTAATCATCACTACCAAACTATCCTGAAGATTGCTGGTGATGGCGGAGTTGTTGGTGTTACCCTCCCCGATGAAGCACCAGAACTCAAGGTTGGCACAAACTATATGTGGTTCTTTGCTCCCATCGAGCCTGATGGTATTCTCAAACCAGATAATGCTGGGGTGATTGGTTGGGTTAAACGAGTTGAATCTCCAACCCTGGATAACCAAAAGTCATCATCCTTAGGACTGATAGAACTTGCCACCGAATATGCTAAACAAGGTGTTTGGTACGATACCTTGAACATCTTAGTTACTGCTCAACTTGCTCAGCCCCATGATGCTACCTTAGTTGATGAGTGGCAAGAACTCTTAGAACAGGTCGGATTAGATGCGATCGCATCTCAACCCATTTCTGAACAGTTGTAGTCGGGTAAGCGAAAAAAGGTGTGGGGAGTGTGGGGAGTGTGGGAGGTGTGGGAAGTTTTTTGGGATACTTACATGTTCGATGAGTTCATCCTCAATAAGCCAACATAATAGCCCTGGATTCGGTAATCCAGGGCTATTTTTAATGATATATTAGAAGCAAATTGAGGAGAAAAAAGAGTAAAAACAAACAACAAATAACAAATAACAAATAACAAATAACAAACAACCAACAACCAACAACCAACAACAAACTCCAATGTGGCAAAATATAAAAGAGCCAATTAAACAATGGCGAGGGGTGTTAATTATTGCTTCCAGCATAGCAGGATTAATCATTGCTGGTAGCACTGCCGGTCTCTTCCACTTACTCGAATGGGTAATCTTCGATCAATTCTTTAACCTGCGTCCAGCAGAGCCAATTGATGAGCGCATCGTGATTGTCACCATTGGAGAGTCGGATATTAAGTATGTCAAAAAATGGCCCATGTCTGACCAAATGATGGCTCAATTACTCCTTAATATCCAAGTTCAGCAACCTCGAGCCATTGGTATCGATGTTTATCGGGATTTACAAGTTGAACCTGGACATCAAGAATTAGTGGAAGTGTTTAAGTCCATCCCCGAAGCCATTGGAGTAGAGAAAGTTGCAGGGGAAACGATTGCTCCACCACCGACTCTAGCTGAACTTGAACAAGTGGCTGCCAATGATATGGTATTGGATCAGGATGGCAAGATTCGCCGAGGACTAGTTATTGTCAATAATCAAGAAGGATTAGGCACTAAACTGGCATTAATGTATCTCAAACAAGAAGGGATTGAACTAGAAGTTATTGATGCTGATAAGAACATCTATGGATTGGGTAAAGCAGTATTTACACCCTTAACAGGTAAAGAAGGAGAATACAGCAAAGCTGATATGGGAGGATACCAAATTCTGTTGAACTATCGAGGTGAACTCGATCACTTCCCTAGTATTTCCCTGACAGATGTACTAGAAAACCGAATCCCTCCAGAGTTCATGCGCAATCGCATCGTTTTGATTGGTGCAACAGCACCGAGTCTCAATGACTTATTGCAAACTCCCTACACCAACCAGCTGTTCACTACTTCCCGGCTCACACCCGGAGTCGTTATTCATGCCAATTTAACTAGCCAGATTTTGAGTGCTGCTCTAGACAATCGTCCCATGTTGCGAGCTTCTAGTCAATCGTTGAATTGGCTGTGGATTGTTTTCTGGTCTGGTTATAGTGCTACTTTAGGTTCCCTATGGCTCCGTAATCGCTGGAGTGTAGTGGCTATTTTTCTAGGAGGAATCATCATTATAATTACTTCCTACCTAGCTTTTCTAGTAGGTTGGTGGATTCCTGTTTTTACCCCATTGCTTGCCGTTGCTGTTTCTGGGATGATTAGTATCGGCTATCTTCTGTGGACTAACCTCAAGCTTTCTTATTACCAATTAGAAGAGTATGCCCAAACCTTAGAACAAAAAGTAGAAGAACGCACTTCTGAACTAGCTCAAGCTAATGCAGAAATTACTACCCTTAATGAGAAACTCAAGGCAGAAAATCTGCGGATGAGAGCTGAACTAGAGGTAACTAGGCAACTGCAACAAATGATTTTACCCAAGGAATCAGAATTAGAGTCAATTGAGGAACTAGATATTGCTGGATTTATGGAACCTGCTGATGAAGTGGGTGGTGACTACTACGATGTCTTACAACAGAATGGTCGGGTAAAAATTGGTATTGGAGATGTCACTGGACACGGTTTAGCCAGTGGCGTACTGATGATTATGGCACAAACAGCAGTCAGAACTCTACAGGAAATTAATGAAACCGATCCGATAAAATTTTTGGATGTACTCAACCGGACAATTTACCACAATGTCGAGCGTATGAACTCTGATAAAAACATGACGCTGGCGTTACTAGAATATCAGGATGGCTACCTCAGCTTAAGCGGTCAACACGAGGAGATGATTGTAGTACGAGTCGATGGCACAATTGAGCGGATAGATACCATAGATTTAGGTTTTCCCATTGGCTTAGATGAAGAAATTGCTGATTTCATTGCTCAAGAAAAGGTGAAGTTAGACCCTGGTGATGTGGTGGTATTATATACCGATGGGATTACCGAAGCAGAAGATATCCAGGGAGTACAATACGGACTAGAAAGGTTATGTGAATTAGTGCAACAGCATGGGGAACAATCTGCTGAAAGCATCCGGCAAATCGTTATTGAGGATGTGCGGCAGCATATCGGCACACAGAAGGTTTTTGATGATATTACTTTACTTATCCTCAAGCGTCAATTGGTCATTGGTCATTAGTTGTTTGTTATTTGTTGTTGGTTGTTGGTTGTTTGTCATTGGTTATTATATCAAGTGTTGTAGGTTGGGTGGAGCGTTTTCGTGATTGAACCGATAACCTTAGGGAAAAAACGAAAGCGAAACCCAACACCGAGTTTACCGCATTGAGTTGGTGTTTGTTGCCGCGATCGCTAATGAGTAAGGTATTATTTTATAGTGGAAAAATGTGCGCACATATAGAGTACCCCAAGTATTCTACCAAACTTGATATTAGTCATTGGCCATTGGTCATTGGTACAAAGGACAAACAACAAACAACAAATAACTTACATTGCATTCAATAGTTCCTGCACCGAAAGCTGCAACTCGGGAAAAACAGTTGATTGAATCAACTCATCTCCTCTAAAGATTGTCTCCTCGTACAAGTTGTCTATTAAGCGCAAGACAACAACCTGTTTTTTGATCGGATCTACAATCCAATACTCACTTATTCCCAGCAAATTATACTCCACTCGTTTGCTGCGATAATCCGTTGTCTGGGTGGATTCGCTAACTACTTCAACCACAAGTAATGGCGGCGGTTCACTTAGTCGGATAATAGCCGTTCGATCCAGCATTCCTTGCCATTGTTCTAGAGTCACCACCGTCACATCTGGAATTCTAGCAGTATCCCAACGTCTACCACGGGGGGATTCGATGGCAATTAACACCTGCTTAGAAACCCAGGCTAATCCCCGTTGCTGAATCTGTGCTCGAAATTTATCGTTAAGAAATTCCGTAATTGCACCATGTCGTCCTTTGGGTTGAGCCATGACAATTAGTTCCCCTTCTTCGAGTTCAAAATGGTTGTCGGAGCCATCGTAAGAGGTGAGATATTCTTCAAGAGTGAGTTTTACTGTTGTTTGCGTCATGGTGATTAGATGATAAATGAAGAATAGGTCGTAGGGTGGGCATTGTCAACCATCTCTAAAAGTTCCCATTATTAAGTATAAACTCAAACTCCCCTTTGTTAAAAACTCAAAGTCCCCCTTATTAAGGGGGATGCGAGGGGGATCAAAGCTGACCGGAGAAGTCCCTAAATTGAGGCAATATAATGGTAGCATGAGAGGAGATCCCCCCTAGCCCCCCTTAATAAGGGGGGAACTGGATTTAGGTGCGTTAATTCTATTGGAAAAGGATACAATTGAACTCACAGTCCCCTTTATTAAAAACTAAAAGTCCCCCTTAATAAGGGGGATGCGAGAGGGATCAAAGCTGACCAGAGAAGTTCCTAAATTGAGGCAATATAATGGTAACGTGAGAAGAGATCCCCCCTAGCCCCCCTTAATAAGGGGGGGACTGGATTTAAGCGTGTTAATTCTATTGGAAAAGAATACAATTTAATTCAAACTCCCCGTATCCTTTTTCAGTAAAATGGCATTACCAACATCAAAAAACCGAAACCTTAACTCTACAGAATTCTATCTTCCCTATGATTCGCACTTAGTAGCTAGAGCTAAATCTCTGCGCAAAAATCTAACTCCAGCAGAGAAAAAACTCTGGCTAGACTACTTGAGAACGTTTAAATTCCGGATATTGCGACAAAGACCCATTGCTTACTTTATTGTTGATTTTTACTGTGCTGCTTTGAAGTCAGTGATTGAAGTAGATGGGGATTCTCATTTTACAGACTAAGGTCAGGCATACGATCTTGAAAGAACTAGTATATTAGAAGGCTATAATTTACAGGTGGTTCGGTTTACAAATGACGAGGTACTTAATAATTTTGAAGGTGTATGTGAGCAAATTGAGGCAATAGCCCTGAATTACCGTTAATTTTACTCAAGGTCTTTTTATATATAGGCGCACACCTTTTCTATCGTATAAAATAATAGCACAAGATGAAAGCGATCGCAAGCAACAAATTAGCTGTGCCATGCTGGTAGTGCGAGCATCTTGCGTGTTTGACTTTGTTGGGTTACGCTAGCGCGACCCCCAACCTACTAATATCAATTCCGGCTATATTGGTATAATATTCACTCTGGTAGGGGCGCAATGCTTGCGCCCGCCAGCGTCTATGTTTTCTAACCAAAAAGCCAAATTATTAATCATTCCGATACAACCGGAATTGATATAACACCTAACTCATGACGACGGTTGCAATTGATTTTGGGACGAGCAACACAATTGTCTGCATCTTGGAATCTGACACCCAATCCCCTAAAAACTTGAGGTTTAACCAATTCTCTCGGATCTTCAAAAAGAAGACAGCCTCAGGGGAAGTGCAAGATATCCCGGTTGTGCCAACATTGGCGTTTGTTAAAGGGAAAAATGAGCTACTGTTGGGAGAGCAAGTTCGTGCACAACGCTGGGAATTTACCCAACCGGAACGGTTTTTCAAAGGCTTTAAACGTGACTTGGTGATGGATTTTCAGCCTCCATCCCGGCAGATAGATGGCCACAGCTACAATGCTGAATCTATCGCCGAACAGTTTCTCCAAACCATCTGGCAGCAGTTACCTGAGCAACGGGTAAAACCGGAGAAGGTAATTTTTACAGTACCAGTAGGAGCATTTGAGAGGTATTTGGATTGGTTTCGAGATTTGGCAACTAAGCTGAAGGTTGCCGAGGTTCAGCTAGTAGATGAATCTACCGCTGCAGCTCTTGGTTATGCCATCAAACATCCTGGTACACTGGTTTTGGTGGTAGATTTTGGCGGTGGTACTCTGGATTTAAGCTTGGTGCGCACTGCTAGTCATACTTCCCACCTATCCCAGAGTCAGGGAAGTGAACCGAAGGTGTTACAAGCACAAGTGTTGGCGAAGTCAGATGCCTATGTCGGTGGTATTGATATTGATGCTTGGATTGTAGAGCATTACCTCCAGCAAATTGGCTCTTCACGAAGCGAGGTGGAGGGGGTTGGTTGGCAGAATCTGTTGGAAATTGCTGAGCAGCTGAAGATTAGACTCTCGACAGTGGAGTCGGCAAAAGAGAGTTGGTTCGATGATGAAAATTTTATGGCTCATGAGTTGGTCTTAAGTCGGGAAGAATTAGAAGAGATTCTCGAATCCCGCCAGATGCTCGAACAACTCAGACAAGCTTTGGATGAGGTATTAGCGATCGCTTCTCATAAGGGTATCACTAAATCTCAAATCGAGCAGGTGTTGTTGGTAGGAGGTAGTTGTTTAGTGCCAGCGGTGCAGCAGTTGGTGATTTCCTACTTTGGCAGAAGTCGGGTAAAATTAGATAAGCCCTTTGAAGCAGTGGCTCATGGAGCTTTAGCTGCGAATCAGTTAATAGAGGTGGATGATTACCTACACCATAGTTATGCCATTCGCCTTTGGGAAGCTGTTCCGAGGACTTATTCTTATTTCCCTCTCTTTGATAAGGGGATGAAGTATCCCTGTAAACGTCCAGAACCCCTGATATTGCAAGTAGCAACAGAGGAACAACGGGAGATTCGTTTGGATATTGGTGAAGTAGCAGAGGTATCGAGAGCCGAAATTACTTTTGATACACAAGGACGTATGAACAGTAGCCAGCTACATCACCATACAGAATATCGCTCCTTGGACTCTCAGCAGCAGCAAGTATGCTTGGCGTACCTCGATCCCCCAGGAAAAGTCAAGCAGGATCGGATTGTGGTAAACTTTGAAGTAGATCAAGACCGAGTATTGTTAGTTACAGTCAAGGATTTGTTGACCAAGCAACTGTTAATCAAAAAGCAAGCGATCGCTAAACTTAAGTAATAAGCTTTCTTAAGGCAGGAGGCAGGAGGCAGAAGGCAGAAGGCAGAAGGGGAAGCTGACTTGTTTGTCATCTTCTTTTTCGACGCAGTATTTATCCTATTCCCAATTCCCAATCCCCAATCCCCAATTCCCAATTCCCAATTCCCAATTCCCAATTCCCAATTCCCTGCGTCGTTAAACGCTTAAACCTCCTCCGCCGCTTGCAAGATCAATTTCCGAGCCACAGTTTGAATGCCTGTATGTCGGTAGTAATCTGTTGATTGGTCGAGAAATGCTGCTACAAAGTCTAAGGCATCATCAGACAAATCGAGAAAACCGCCAATGCTATCAAAAATACCTTGTGGTGTTAACCCTACTGAACCGACCACATCATCCATCCAGCCTTGAACTGCGCCAAAGGTGTCGCCAATAAAGCCCAATTTATCATCTCCAGGAATAAAGTTAGAGACCGCTCCAAAAACGGGATTTTTTTCAAAGGCGCTACTTCCTTCTCCATCTAGCATTTCCTGTACTTTTTTGAGGAAGTCTGGTCCAAGGGGAAGTACACCATCAATGGCAACCAAGGCTCCCATGCGCATTAAAGATGATCCCTGATAATTATCCCTCAATTGTGTGACAAATTCTCCAGGATTGAGCACGGGAAGACCGTTAAGTTGACTATAGGCGATTAACTCTGTCACAATCTTCAAACACAAGTCCACTGATTGAGTTGTATCTGCTTTGGGAGTTAACTTTTTTAAAAAGCCCAAAAAGCCAATTTTTTCCCCAACCTTGTTAGCCATTGCTGCTGCACCCAGAGCCCTGTCCGCATTGTCAATGGTTTGGTAAAGCCAGAGGGCACTTTGATAGTTACTATCTCCGTCATTATACAGTTCAATTGCCCGATTGCGAATGTCCCTAATCCTGTCGCTATCGCTTTCTCCCGTCACAAATTCAATGGTGCGATCGCAACCCACAACGTTGTTCCATTCTCCAGGTACTACAAAGTCTAGAGCCTTGAGCACTTTCACGGTTAGGTTATTGGTAGGCAGTTCATCCAATAATTTAATAATTGAGTCGCTCAAAGTAAATTCCTCGATCAATTTTGACTAACAATAATCCTACCGCAAAGTTCTCGCTGTTATTAGGTAGTAGGTCTTAGGTCTTAGGTCTTAGGTGGTAGGTAGTGGCGTGGCACAGCTAAAATGATGGAATAAGTAGGTTGGGTGTAGCTTTCTTCGTAACCCAACACTTCTTGTGTGTTGCGTTGGGTTTCACTTCGTTTCACCCAACCTACATTTTTAAACTCTATATTCTAAATTCTACATTCCCCAGATGCAAGTAATTCTTCCTGAGATAACTCAGACTCGTTCATGATACGCGATCGCTGGGTGCGAATCATGACTATCTGACTTGTTAACAAGAAACTAGTAAAGCTGGCAATGACAATCACCGGTAGCATCGCAGTACCTGACAACACACTCAGGATAATGCTAGTACTAACTGGTGTTTTAGTAACTGCCACATTCACCGCTGCCATTAGACATACCATACCAACTGTAGGGTGAACTTGAGGGACAGCTAAAGCGATGGCTAATCCGACATTTGCGCCAATAAAAAACAAGGGGAAGATGAATCCTCCTAGAAATCCTGAATGCAAGGTGAAGCTAATGGCAAACATCTTGGCTACAGCAATCATGAGCAAAACACTCACCCCAAGGGTCATTCCCGTTTCAATAACGGTATGAATCTGTTCTTCACTAAAAAAGAGGGTTTGCGGAAAAATAAAGGCAATTATGCCTATGGATAGACCACCCAACATGGCTAACCCAATACGATGGTGTTCAAAGGGCTTTAACAGATGACCAATAAACCGAAACACATAGATAAATAAAACTGCAACCCCTGCACCAATCATGCCCAATACCAAACCTTCTAGCAAATTCATTGGTGTGAGAGCAGGCACAGATTCAAAGTGATAAAATCCACCAATGGTCATGCCGGTGCTAATCCGAAACACAGCAAAGGAAAAAATGGCCGAGATGACTGCTGGAGCCACTGCTTCGTAATACTCGAGTCCACGCCGATGGGGAATTTCTAGGGCAAAAAGAGCTGCGCCAATGGGAGCTCCAAAAAAAGCTCCCAGTGCCGCACTCATACCGCAAAATGTCAGCACCCGCACCGAAGAGGTTGGAAGTTTGAGAGTGTCTCCTAACCAACTGCCAAAGCTACCATTAACCTGTACCAACGGAGCCTCTGGTCCGGCACTTCCCCCTGAGGTAATAGCTACTAGTGAGGCAATTACCATGGCTGGGGTTTTACGAATATCGATGCGTCCCGGCTGATGGATTTTGTCAACCACTTGAGCCATTTCTCCGGGTAGTCCCATGAAATACAAAATGAGTCCAACGCCAAGTCCACCTATGGTTGTCGCAATCCACACATAGTTAGATGAGGGAAGCCAGCTAGGGAAATAAGGGTTAACCCACTCAGGCACAGTATGCCAGACGCCGTGCATTAAAAGTTCTAGGATGAAGTAGTAGACTGTGGCCACCAATCCACCAAACAAGCCAATAGCTACAGCACACAGGATGAGTTGAAAATAGGTTAATTGACGTTCTGTCTCAGAGTGAATTCTCTGTAAGGTTAAAATTGCAATCTTTGTCAAGAAAGTTTGATTGGTCAATGGTTGAGACTTCGATAGATGAGAAGGGTCAAGACTTGGGGGAGTGTTCATGGTCAAACGTCAGTAGTAGTTGAGCGAATCTACTTCTAGAGAGTCGATTGGTGAAACCGGGTTTCTTTGGTAAAAATGCTGATATGAGAGTTATCTTCCCTAAGATAAACCTGGTTTCTAAGAATACTTAATCGGTATTCTAGTGGCGTAGCACAGCTAAAATAATGGAATAGATTTATGGCTTGAAGCCTTAATTGATTAGCAGGAGCATCTTATGAGTATTATTACTTATGAAGCTAAGACATACTCATTAGCCATGTCACACCACTATAGTTTAGATTAAATGCTCTTAATTAATAAATTAGTATCCGTGAGCACGAAAACAAAAGTTTAAAATGTGACAATTGCATTAATACTATGCATTATGGACATAGTATGTTAGGTGTTAGGTATTAAATTTTAGGAAATTTCCTACTTGCGGTGCAATATTTTTGTATCCATGGGCTCAAAATCCTTGCACTTTCACCGGGGAATCAAAAAAAAGATGAGGAGATTATTATTTGTTTCCCTTGAGTGCTAAACAAGTGAGTAAGGAAAAACGTTTAGAGAACTTAGTTCCAGCTGGGCATCGTAACTTCTTGATTTTCAGCTCTATGCCGATGCAGAAATATTATTAATCTTAGCCTGATTAGAAGCAAAATTTCCTACATAGCCGGAACTAAGAACTAATAACTGTTTAAAGTTTGATAACCATCAAAGAAAAAGCTGCTATTTATCGAAAAACAGGTTCCACGAAGATTATCACTTCTCCGATGTTTACATGAGCATTTTATATCATTCTCCGTCAATGCCTATATTGTCTATCGGAAAAACTACTGATTTTTGCATGTTTACATCAGCAATTTCGATCCAAAATCGCTTCAAATGGGTTGGCAAATGTGATATGATAGTAGATAAACCTATTTTCACGAAGAAGTGCGATCGCTGAGCTTATCAGGTGCGTCAATGGCATGTACTGGTGCGACACAGCTAAAATGGTGA
>JAAHGR010000579.1 GCA_010672425.1 Symploca sp. SIO2E6 | reverse complement strand
GATACCTCTCACCTCCATCTATGGCTAAGAGCAAACCACTGCGTTCCACTATTTCATCTAGCAGAGGTACTGCCTGTTCTTCCTCAATATTTAATCCAGGAAGTACTTTTTTCACCTCTGCTAACAAAGTTTGATAATTCATACTGCGTTTGTCTTGCTGACGCTGCTTGGCACTATCCTGGAAAAATAAGGCCAAATGACGCAGAATCAGACGCTTCTCCCTCGCTTGGTATTGATTATGTTCCTGATGCCAAGTGTCGAGGAGAGTATCTGTAGACTTTTGATAAAACTCGGCGCGGGAGTGGGGGAGGATAAAGGGAGTATCGGTATAGAGGTAGGCAATGATTGTCAACATTAAAGGATTACGAGCGATCGCCATAATGTTAGGTCTGTCATGTAGCGTCGTCATTAACTGCTCAACAGACTTACCTTCCTGCATCTCCTTTTCCCAGGAAGTCAAAAACTGCTGAATCTGTTGATCGCTAAAATCAACAATTTCCAGAGTGTTGTCTACTACGTCGTTAAACTCTCCCCGGTAGACTGCGGTGCGGCAAGTAATGATGGCTCGACATTTGGGGTATTTATCCAATAGGTCTTTGATTTGTTGGACAATTCGATAGCGTTCTCTGCTGGTAACTTCGTCTAAACCATCCAGTAGAAGTAGTAGGTTATTGGATTCTAGACTATGGTCAACAAATTTTCCTGCATGGGGAAAATCATCTCTAGCCAAGGCATCGACAAACCAATCTTGCAAGGATTTATCCGAGTTGCTGAGACGGTGCAATTCCAATAAAACGGGAATCGGTTGTTCTCGTATTTCTGGCAAATCTTCGAGAGCATAGCGTAGGGCAATATGTCTCAGTAGTAGAGATTTACCAGAACCTGGAGCCCCTGTCACCATTAGGCGACGATTAGTTGCAATCGCCTGATAGGCATCAATTAGTTCGCTGTCATGAGTACCAGTGACTTTGAGAGGAACAAAGATCTCCCTAAGACTCAGAGGGCGATGGGGGCGAAAGGGGATTTTTAACAAGTTATGCTTTTCGATTAAGCCTTGGCGATAATGTTTCAAGGAAATACGGCGGAAGAATCTACTTCCTGCAAAGCGGTTGTAAATCCAAGTGCCAATTTTATTGAATAAGTTAGTTCCCCACCCTTTAACTACATCGCCAAAGATCAGCAAAATACCGAAAATTATCGCAGAAACCCAACCCAGATTGTTGAGGGGACCGTTTTTGATTTTATGCCATAGGTCAGCATCTTGCTTTTCCTTGAGTCTTGTATATTCCTTGTTGTAGATTTTGGCAATCTCTCTCTCCTCCATTCCTGCCGTGTTGGGAAACAAAAGATCAACGACTTCTTTTGTTTTGGGAGGTTGCTCATTTTCTACATGCAGTTCGGCATATTCATGAATCTCAGCTATCAATTCCTTACGAGCAGATGTTTCAGGACTCGGACTCTGGGGATGAACTGCTGGAGTAAAAATGATGGAACTGGTAACAGCAGCGGCAAAAAGACCCATTAGCAGTCGATGCTTGGCTAAGGGGAATTTCCGCTTCGGAGGTAGTTGTTGTGGGTGCGATCGCTGAACCATTTCATTTAGAATGCAGTTGTTACCTTGGAGTAAAACACTTGCTACTTTAGGAATACTGCTAAGAGAATAGCAATGCTTAGAGAATTGTCTTTAGTTCAGATGATACAACTTAACAAAAATTAGTACTTTCAAGAGCAATCACCCTTGCGATCGCTTGTTGATCGATCTGGCGACACAGCTAAAATGGTGGAATAAGTAGGTTGGGTGAAGCTTTCTTCGTAACCCAACATGGGAGTGTGTTGCGTTGGGTTTCACTCCGTTACACCCAACCTACATTTTTAGCTGTGTCACGCCAGTAGTGGCGTGACACAGCTAAAATGGTGGAATAGGAAATCGACGGCTTCCTTGTCAAATAAGGGTTTGAGCCAAAATCTATTCCCTCATTTTAAGTGTGTCACACCAGTAGTGCCGTGATACAGCTAAAATAGTGGAATAGATGTAGGTTGGGTCGAGGCAACGAGACCCAACGCTGGAGCGGGTTGTGTTGGGTCTCGCTATCGCTCTACCCAACCTACATTTTTAGGTGTGTCGCGCCACTACATCTATTAAACATTTTTAGCTGTGCCACGCCAGTAGGTTGGGTGTAACGAAGTGCGATCGCTTGCTCTCGTAGGGTGGGCACTCATCGAGATCTGTAACCATTGAACAACAAATTATCTATTGAGTGCCCACCAATCCAAATTTGACGAGAATGAAGTTTGGGAAGATTGAGGTAGGCATTGGGAAATCTCGAAAAATGCGATAACCGGGAAAATAGTTTATATGACCACACCTATTCCATCGTTCAATATAGTACAAAAAACAGCAGCACTTGTCAACATAAAATTGAATTCCGTAATTTAACTACAAAACCCGCCCCTAAATCTGATCTGGATCAACTCCCATCTCTCGTAACTTTTGGGCTAATCGCTCAACTCGTTGTCGCTCCATCTCTATCTCGGCTTGCTGTCGTGTATCAGCTCGTTGTCGCTCCATCTCAGCTCGTCGTTGTCGCAGCATTTTCGCACCTTCTGCTCCTGTGGGTATCGGCTGACCCTCTTGATCACACCACCGCAACCACAAACTCTTCACATTTCCCTCAAATGCTCCGTACCAAAGCATCAATCCGATACCAACTTCTTCTAACCACACCGACTCTCCCCCACTCGTAAATTTTTGATTTGAGGTCAGTTCTTGATAACCTTGTGAGGTAATCTCCCACACTCGCAACAAGGCTCCATCCATTCCTTCTTTGCCTGGAATTTCTTGAAATGGGTCAAAGACTACAAAATATGGTATACTAATATCCTCATAAATATCCATTTTTGTCCGAGTCTTCCCCTGCTGCTGGGATTGTTCGCTCAGGAATAATTCATCTCCTTCCTGATTAGAGACAATCTCGATACACACATCCGGTAGTTTGCCGAATTTCCAGGCAAGGTAAGTTCTATTCTCACGCAATGAATAGTCAGCTGCTCTTTTAACTCCTAAACTGAGCATAAAATCGGGAACGATGGGGTCTTCTTTGATGTCGTAAAACAATCCCACATGAGCTGCCGCCAGAAAAGGCTTCGGTAAGGGTGAGGAACTGTGCAATGGTTCAATTAGTAATCTTTGCTGTTGTTCGGTTTTAAAGTCATCTATTGGTATATCATCCTCGATTACCAGGTGACTAATGTCAGGATCAACCACCTGTTCTAGGTTTTCTTGTTGTTGTTTGAGGATTTCCTGTGGAGTCATAGGTGTTGCGGGGTAAACAGGTTTTTTCAATTCCACTCGCAGCTTACACTAGTACATAAGTACTTAGCAACCTCAATCAGAATAATTCAACTACGATACACCAAACACTCACATCTGATCTGGATCAATTCCCATTTCTCGTAACCTTTGTTTTAATTGCTCGGCTTGCTGTCGTTCTATCTGAAGTTGCTGCTCCCGTGTATCAGCTCTTTGTCGCTCCATCTCAGCTCGCTGTCGTTCCCTCTCGGCTCGCTGCTCCTGTGTATCAGCTCGCTGTCTTTCCATCTCAGCTCGCTGTCTCTCCATTTGGGTTTGCTGTCTTTCTATTTGAAGTTGCTGCTGCTGTGTATCAGCTCGTTGTCGTTCCCTCTCGGCTCGCTGTCTCTCTATCTGGGTTTGCTGGTCTCTTATCTCATTACCTTCTGCTCCTGTGGGTATTGGCTGACCCTCTTGATCACACCACCGCAACCAGAAAGTCTTCTCATCTTCCTCAAATTCCCCGTACCACAACATCAATCCGATACCAACTTCCTCTAACCAAACCCACTCTCCCCCACTTGTGATTTGTTGATTTGAGGTCAGTTCTTGGTAACCTTGATCAGATATCTTCCATACTCGCAACAAGGCTCCATCCATTCCGTTGGGCCCTTGGATATGTCGCAATGGGTCAAAGACTACGTAGTAAGGTATGCCAATTGCCTCATAAATATCTAGCTTGTTCTGAGTCTTGCCTTTACGTTGGGATTGTTTGCTCACAAACAATTCATCCCCTTCCTTATTGGAGACAATCTCAATACATACTTCTGGTAGTTTTCCCTGTTTCCAGGCAAAGTAGGATCTATGCTGAGGCACTGAATAGTTTCCTGGTTCTTTCTTGACCCCTAAGCTGAGCATGACATCGGGAACGATAGGGTCTTCTTTGAGTTCGTAGAACAATCCGACATTAGCTGCCGCTAGAAAAGGTCGAGGTAGGACTAGGGAAGTGTATAACGGTTCGACTAGTAATCTTTGCTGTTGTTCAGATTGAAAATTATCCACTGGCGTATCATCCTCAATTACCAGGTGACTGATGTCAGGATCACTCACCTGTTCTAGATTCTCTGGTTGTTGTGTGAGGAGTTGCTGCGGAGTCATGGGTGTTGCAGGTGTGAACAACTTTTTTCTATTCTACTCACATCTTACACTAGTACATAAATACTTAGCGACCTCAATCAGAATAATTCAATTACGATACACCAAACACTCACCGTGCATCGGCGGGAAGCCCATTCCTTCTCTAGATGGGAGGGATAGCCCCCCGCCGCTTTGCCTCGCGTTGCTCACCATGCTTCGCAAATGTTGTTTGTTTTTTGTTTTTTGTTTTTCTTAAACATTCAACTAACAACCAACGACTTGCTAACGCTTGCATCCCACGACTGGAGTACGTGGGATGAGCTTAAATCTGATCTGGATCAATTCCCAATTCTCGTAACCTTTGTGCTAATTGCTCGGCTCGCTGCTGCTGTGTATCAGCTCGTTGTCGTTCCCTCTCAGCTCGCTGTCGTTCGATCTGAAGTTGCTGCTGCTGTGTATCAGCTCGTTGTCGTTCCCTCTCGGCTCGCTGTCTCTCTATCTGGGTTTGCTGTCTCTGTATTTGGTTTTGCTGGTCCCTTATCTCATTACCTTCTGCTCCTGTGGGTATCGGCTGACCCTCTTGATCACACCACCGCAACCAGAAAGTCTTCTCATCTTCCTCAAATTCCCCGTACCACAACATCAATCCGATACCAACTTCCTCTAACCAAACCCACTCTCCCCCACTTGTGATTT
>JAAHGR010000578.1 GCA_010672425.1 Symploca sp. SIO2E6 | reverse complement strand
TGTGTTAGGTGTTACTTCTTAAGAAACAAGGGAACAGGGAACAGGATTTTGCTTGTTTCTTAACCTTGTTTCTTACCTTAGTTGGGGGAGCGGAATCTGAACACTGTTCCCTGCTCCCTTGTTTCTCGAGAGCTCCCAAGGAACGCTTTGCGCCCCCAATTGAATAAGAGAAACACTATTTCCTACCTCCTTCTACCTCCTTCTACCTCCTTCTACCTCCTTCCTCGGTGTTTCTCGAGAGTAAAATAGGCTAGCCTATCACGCTTACCCGCCCTTACAGGTGATCGCCAGCAAGCAATTTAACAATTTCTCATTGATTCGTTAATACCATAGGCTAAGATTCCCAAAATTTTATTGACATTGTTCAGGAAATACTCTCCTACATCGATGGCAATCGTTTGCTTTTCTAATTTCAAAAATTTCCAGATACTGCCTGTGGTTATCGTCCCGTAAATCGTCTTAATTTTATTCCCCTCACGTTCGTTAAAAATTTGAGCGGCTAACATTTCAGCGATACATTGTCCTAAGCCACTGTTGAGGTTTTCTTTTTTTGCCTCAACAATGACGGTAACAGGTGCTCTAAGGAGTAACAGTTCTGGGGAACGACTAATGAGAAAATCGCAATTTCCATTTAACCCTTGGGCTGGTTCAACGTTAAAATCTACACCAGAAAATAAACTGATGTTTTGGTGCAACTGTTTTCTGAGTTCGATTAAGATTGGCGCGATAATCATCTCTGAGCGTGACTTCTCTGTATTGCTCGCTAGGGCTAAGGGGATGTTATAGTCTAAAGTTTGTGTTAGGTAATTACTGCATTCGACTTCCGGTGTTGAGGTAAATATTTTAAGTTGATCTAACATGGTTAAATCAAAAGTTTTCACAACCTTATCTAGGGTAAAGTCACTGTAAGCCATCTTGTCTCCCTTATCTTTCTTGTCTAGAATCGCAGACTTGTTGCAGCGTTGTAACAAAGTCTGGGTAAGAAATAGTTGCAGCCTCTGCACCGTGGATGGTAGTAGTACTAGTAGCATTGAGAGCCGCGATCGCTAGGCTCATGGCAATCCGGTGATCGGTATAACTCTCAACCTCTGTACCGGTTAAAGGAGTACCGCCAGTAATTTCTAAACCATCGGGCAATTCTGTAATCCTTGCTCCCATTTTATTGAGTTGGGATGCCATTACCGCCAAGCGATCGCTTTCCTTTACTCGCAATTCCGCTGCATCCCGAATCACGGTGGTGCCTTCAGCAAAAACTGCTGCTACTGCTAAAATCGGAATCTCATCGATCAAGCGGGGAATTAGCTCACCAGCTATGGTACATCCTTTGAGGCGTCCGTGGCGTACTCGCAGGTCTGCTACCGGTTCCCCGGCAACCACCCGTTGATTTTCTGGCTTAATATCCGCTTCCATCATCTCCAAAGCTGCTAGGATACCGGTGCGGGTGGGATTAACTCCAACATTGGTAATCAGCAATTCGGAATCCGGTACAATTGCTCCGGCAACTAACCAAAAGGCAGCGGAACTAATATCACCAGGAACAATTACCCTTTGTCCCTGTAACTGGGCAGGACCAGTAACCGTTACACTATTAGTTTCTGGTTCAATACTAAGTTTAGCTCCAAAAGCTTGCAACATGCGTTCGCTATGGTCGCGGGAAAGAGCCGGTTCCGTCACCGTAGTTGCTCCTTCTACCATTAAACCAGCCAGGAGAATACAGGATTTTACTTGAGCTGAAGCTATGGGAGAATGGTAATGAATCGGTTGCAGCTGAGAGCCTTGAATAGCTAGAGGTGCTAAGGAATTGCCCTGACGTCCCCAGATTTGAGCTCCCATTTCCCCTAAAGGTGTCACCACCCGAGACATGGGACGCGATCGCAAGGAACCATCTCCAGTTACAGTAAAGAAGCATCCTGGGTGAGAAGCCAGGATACCCAGCATGAGCCGGAGGGTAGTACCAGAGTTACCAGCATTCAAAACATCAGCTGGTTCTTGCAGTTTACCTAAACCAATACCGGTTACCGTTACCTGTTCCGTATTCAGTTCAGAAATTTCTGCACCCATAGCACGAAAACAGCCAGCGGTACTGCGGGGATCTTCTCCGAGTAACAATCCTTGAATCTGGGTTTCCCCTTGAGCAAGAGACCCCAACATCAAGGCTCGATGGGAAATCGATTTATCCCCTGGAACCCGGAGACTTCCCTGTAAAGATAGCCCAGATTGGGGTTTATTAATGATTAAATCTAGTTGATTATCGGTTTTTTTCGGGGTAACGATAGCAGTTGACATCGGCATAGACTCTCTTTGGTAGTGTATTGTGGAACTGGCATCTTGCCAGTTGCCCCCTCAGCTGAATAAGTAACAAGTAACAAGTAATATCATGTTCGGTTGATCACTTACACTTTGGTGGCAATAAGGCTCCGAGGCAGGAGGCTCCGAGGCTCCGAGGGAAGAAAGAAGGTTGCAAGGTATCCGGGAATTATAACTGTACTTGATATAACTGTTTTCCATGCACTGCCGAGAAACCGGGTTTCTTGGAGAGAAATGCATCTTCGTGGTTATTCTTGCAAGAAACCCGGTTTCTATGTATAGCATCGGTTCCTGCTACCTAGGAATCAGCCTGATTTTGGGAGAGTAGCTGTTGGAAGTCTACCATTGAACTGATTGTGATCGCTTGTCGATGAAACTGCTTCAAAACCGAGACATCTTCTATCTGGTTGATCGCTTCAATCACTTCCGGTGGCACTACTTCAAATCGTACTGTCAAAACTTCGAGTACCGATTCGCGAGCGTTTTGCACAGTTCCTTGCACAGTTCCTTGTTCAAGACCCTGTTCAATGCCCTTTTCAAGACCTCGTTGCATTGCTCTGACTTCCATATGACTAAGTAAAGGCATTCGTCTCTCCTCTTGATAACGATTCAATTGTTCTTCAAAACTCTGCTGTAATTCTTCTGGCAATGTCATCATCCAGTCGATCGCCCTGAACAGCTTTCTGATGTCTTCTTGATGGTAACCTTTTTCCAGTAGTCTCCTCACCAAATCCCATTTCCCCTGCTGCCGCATTTGTGGTTTACCCTGGGTCATCATAGTTGTCAGATGAGCCATAGTCATAATGGCAAAGGGATTGGTACTTTCTTCTAAATCCTGCCACTTTGCTTGATAATCCAACAGTTTCACGATCGGAAACTTCAGTTTAAGCTTACAACCTCCCAGTGCATAACCGTAATGACGAGGACGCCAAGTGGCTCGTTTATCCCCTAATACCGCTAAGCTAATCACCGGTTGCTCATAAAGGTCAAAGGCTCTGTAGCTATACTGATAGATTCGCTGAGCAAAGTCACTTTTATATTGACTCTGCACTTCGACATGAATCAAAACCCAAGTGATTTTGCCATCTTGCAACCACACCTTGAATAATTTATCGGCAACCTTCTCTCCAGAGTCGGCTTGCCGCAGAATCTGTTCGAGTTCTTTATCTAGGGATTCCGGTGGGTGGTTCCAGTCGATTAGGGGATGAACCTTAGGAAAAAAGAAGCTCAAAAAAGGCTCGAAATATTGCTGTAATGCTTCTTTCCAAGGAGTATCGTAGTTTGCTGCTGGTTGTTCATTCACTGTCATTGTTGTTCAAGAAAAAATACTTTTGCTTATCCTATGCAGAGTCCCACTTGTAAAGAAAGCTCAGTTTGATATTGACATTAGGACTGATTTGAGATGCTCATACTTCGTCGGTGTCCGACTTCACAGAAGAAGTCAGACATCTGTTATCACGTCAAGTTCTGACATGTTGCGGTTTCACAATCCCTAAATCTTGATTTTCTGGGGCTGCAAAATACTTAACAGGAATTAAACGCTTCCTCAATTCCCAATTCCCAATTCCCAATTCCCAATTCCCAATTCCCAATTCCCAATTCCCAATTCCCAGAATCTTTGTACCTCATCATTATTTGCCTTCAGATAATTGATATTGGGAGTAATTTGGTACTCCCTATGTAAGTTGGAAGTCCATCTGGCTGTTTCTGAAAGCTGTGCACAAGCCGGGTCACTGATGATTAGTAACGATGAGATTAAAGCGAAAACAGATTTATAATTGAATTTAAACATAATTGTAATTAAGTAATAAGCAAACTTTTCTTTCCTTTGTGTCCTTTGTGTCTTTGTGGTTACTTACTATACTATTTTGGTAGACAAATTTGGTTCTTGAACCTGTAACATTGATATTCCAATGAACTACATTTTCGCAATCCTCCAGTCAGATGATGCCAAAATGAGACTGAAACCACTCTTCATGTTGGTCTAACCAGAGCTATTCATCACCTGCAACCAGTGTTCGTTCTCCATTTCGTCCCAATTCCCTCGAACCGCTTTCACGCTGGCACCATCTGTATTATCGCTAAAGTCCCACTAAGCGATAACTCCTGTGAGTCAATTAGAAAATTGAAAATATTCGGCTTTTCTCTCGAAAGAGGTAACAAACATTCGTACAATTAGTTGTTGAGGTTAAAATATTTCAATCAATTCAGGAGATTTTCATGGCACTACAGGCAGTTGGATCAATAGAAACAAAGGGTTTTCCTGGTGTGCTAGCCGCTGCAGATGCGATGGTCAAAGCTGGTAGGGTGACGTTAGTCGGCTACATCCGAGTCGGTAGTGCTCGCTTTACGGTGAATATTCGGGGGGATGTTTCTGAGGTTAAAACGGCGATGGATGCAGGGATTGCGGCAGTAGAAAAGACTTATGGGGCAACTTTAGAGACTTGGGTAATCATTCCTCGACCTCATGAAAATGTGGAATGTGTCTTGCCTATCGGTTATACTGACGAAGTTGCAGAGTACCGAGCAGCAGTTGAAAATCCAGTAATTGTAGGAGGACAGCCGAATGGTCAGAGGTAAAACTTTCGGTTGGAGGTAATGCCTTATATCAAGTTCGGTTGAATACTTACACTTTGGTTGTAAAAAGGCTCCAGGGCTCCAACCCACCCCTAACCCCTCCAAGGAGGGGAACTGGAGGCTCCAAGGGAAGAAAAAAGGTTGCAAGGTAGAAGGGAATTATAAGTGATTATCCTTTCCTTGATATTACACTTTGGTGACAACAAAGCAGTCCCGCCGACGCTGTTCTATTACTTCATTTA
>JAAHGR010000577.1 GCA_010672425.1 Symploca sp. SIO2E6 | reverse complement strand
TAGTTCCTCCTGTCGGTCCTTTTTTTATGAGCTTACCATTGATGTAAGTCTTAGCAACCTTGCCATCGTTGGTAATCGCCACATGACTCCATTGATCTGATTTTAGTGAGCCATTAGGTGTGTTAGGTGCTCCGGCATTAGTACTCTTTTTGGTATGGAAACGATGGTGGATAAATCCATCTTTGTGTAACCAGATATTATAATTCCGACCTGGTTTGCCGACAATTCCTCCCCAGGCTTCATTGAGTTGACCACTAGGCTTCATCCAAACTTCTACTGTGTAAGCTGAAATTTGTATACTGGCACTATCAGGAACGGAAATGTAATCGCTGGTTCCATTGAATGTCAGCGCTGAGTTGGAATGAGTCCTTTCTTCCTTTGGGGTAACTAGTGCAGATTCCTCAACAGGTTTGAGATAAATTCCTAAGGAAGTTAAGAGATCCTGGCGACCCCCATGGATACCAAAGATGCCAATAATTTCCTGACCTTCAGGTGCTTCTAAGGAGAAAGATTCTACTTCCTGTTTGCCACTGCCGCCACCAAAAACTTTAGAAGTAATTCCTTTGTGAGTATGAAATTGGAGTGTGATAATCTCTTCTTTGGGATAACCAGGAGCCTGCCTTCCCCAAGTTCCTGATATTTTCGTCAGATAATCTCCTGTTTCCAGATTAAATTCCTCACCAGATTTTTTAGAAAGCGGTTTACAACGAAAATCATAACTACTGTTACCTGATTGAATCTTGACTTCAATATTGTCGATCGCCCAAGCGTGCCAAACACGGATACTAGTAATCTTTGATTGGGATACATCTTTCCTTGGTTGAATATCAAAAGATGTTCCCTTAATCGAACTACCTTTTGGTCCCTGTGTGACTAATTTTCCTACTTCTTCAGTTTTTTTAGAATGCTCACTTTCACCTGCGGAAGTTGTTTCTGGGGATTGCTCTTCGGAAGGAGTTGGTGTCAGAAAATCGAGTTCCTGCTGCTCCCATTTACCTCCTCCTTTTTTCCTCCATGTGCCTCCTCCGTAAATGGTGCCTTGGTTGCCATTGCTCGTTTTATCCGTCGCTGTTGCACCGCTTCCTTCATTGAGAGGCCAATAACCGAGTAATCCTTCCTCATCTCCCTTGAGTCGGTGGTTCATCGATTGTTTGATTTGCTCTGGAGAGCGAGCAATCTGCCAAATACGGACTTCAGTAATTTGACCTTGACAATACCTCTTCTGAGCATCACGGGAGTAGCCGATCCAGATTGTGTCTTGCTTCTTGGCATCAGAAGTGTGTTTGGAACCACTAGCAACTAATTCACCATCAATGTAGATTTTTTGACCACCAACAGAGGAGCCAAAAACGTGGGCTAGGTGATGCCACTTATTATCAGCTAGGTTCAGATTAGAGCTAGAGATAATTTCGTTAGTCCAAATGCGAGTTTTGATGTTACCATCGCTCAGATAGAGATGGCGATCATGGTATCCCCAATTGTTATCAATGACGACGGAAAAGAAACCACAGTTAGGAGAATCTGTCTTAAACCAAAATTCGTGAGTTACTTCGGTTTCCGGTTCGTTGAGGGGAATAGAGATATAGTCATCCTTGCCATCAAAGGTAAGAAGTGATTCAGAATGAGGTGTTACTGACTGTGCCAATGTTTGATATATAAAATTCTCCCAAGGACCAATCTGATCTCGATTAGCAACTACAGATTGGCCTCCCCCTCCTTCAGCACAGACATACTGACCATTATGGGCTTGGATTGCTACTTTACCATCTCCTAATTGATGTAAAGTAAAGGTCTCCCAAGGACCAATCTGATCTCGATTAGCAACTACGGCTTGGCCTCCCCCTCCTTCGGCACAGACATACTGACCATTATGGGCTTGGATTGCTACTTTACTATCTCCTAATTGATGTAAAGTAAAGGTTTCCCAAATATCAATCTTATCTCGATCAGCAACTACGGATTGTCCTCCGCCTCCTTCAGCACAGAGGTACTGACCATTATGGACTCGGAGTGCGATTAACTCAGTCTCTGTGGTTTCTGCCATTGTTTAATATATAAAAGTTTCCCAAATATCAATCTTATCTCGATTAGCAACAACTGATATCAAGTTCGGTAGAATACTTACACTTCGGTGGTAATAATGCTGAATGCTGATAGCTAACTAAATAACACCAGATAGTGACCATTTGATGTATTTAGCTTGAGGAGGTACTTTCTTTCCGAAGGCATTCCGCTGTTGGAAGTGAAAGTGAGGCGCACCAATACCAGATCCTCCAGACAAAGCAATGACAGATCCTGCTGGTTGTTTTCCTGGATAGCACTTAGAGAGATGTAGGTAGTCAAAAGAGATGCCTAAAGACTGATAAGATGCCACCAAACCACCACCTTTTTGATCCGTCCAGCATTGGACATCAACAAAAGTTCCAGATTTACCAATCGCGTATAGTGGTGTTCCCACTGGTGTATCAAGATCTACCCCTTGATGGAAAGTGGAGGCTCCAGCAATGTCTAGGTTTCTTGGTCCCCAAGGACTAGTAACTGTGTACTGACCAATCTTATCTCCTTTTTTCGGTGTCTTGGTGAAATGAGGAGTTATCAATTCCCGGAGCCTTTTACCAGGAGTAGTTAGGAGAAACAACACTACCAACAGAAATAACTTACTGAATATCGAAAATTTGTTCATCCGAATTCAAAGGAAGGGAGTTGAGATTTTAGATTTTAGATTTTAGATTTTAGATTTTGGATTGCATCAATATAAGCTCAAGTCTGGCACAAAACAAGGGAATAGGGAACAGTGATAGCAGCGAACAGGGAGTAGGGAGTTTCTGAATCATCCATAAAGTTTGCTGCTGCACCCGTGGGGGGTTTTCATGTAACTCTTTTCTTAAACAAGCAGTATACACTACGATCGCAGATTATGACCTATAGAATTACAGCACAGCAAAAATAAGTGAGCAGTACAATCCTCCTTATCTCCCTTGTCCCCCTTGTCCTCCTTGTCCCCCTCCCTTGCCCCCCTCACCTCCCTTGTCCTAACCTATGCCTGTAGTGCTAAATTGCACCCCGTTACCCAAACACTTGGATTATTTTTAATGAAATCAATTACTCTTCTTGGTTCCACCGGCTCCATAGGTACTCAAACCCTAGATATTGTGACTCAGTATCCTGATCAATTCCGACTGGTAGGATTGGCAGCAGGGAGTAATGTGGAGATGTTAGCTGCTCAGATTAGACAATTTAGACCAGCGATTGCAGCAATCCGTAATCAGCAGAAATTCCCAGCATTGCAAGAGGCAATTGCGGATCTTGACCCTCAGCCTATTCTACTAGCTGGAGAAGCTGGGGTAGTGGAGGTGGCTAGATATGGGGATGCGGAAGCTGTAGTTACTGGTATTGTTGGTTGTGCTGGTTTATTACCCACCATTGCGGCGATTGAAGCTGGTAAAGATATTGCTTTAGCGAATAAGGAAACTTTGATTGCTGGTGGTCCAGTGGTGCTGCCCTTATTAGCTAAACATGATGTTAAACTCTTACCTGCCGATTCCGAGCACTCAGCAATTTTTCAATGTCTCCAGGGAGTCCCAACGGGTGGCTTGCGGCGAATTCTGCTGACAGCATCGGGGGGAGCCTTCCGAGATTGGCCCGTGGAGAAGTTGACCGAAGTTAAGGTTGCCGACGCAATCAAGCACCCCAACTGGTCGATGGGACGTAAAATTACCGTAGATTCCGCCACACTGATGAATAAAGGACTCGAAGTAATTGAAGCTCACTTCCTCTTTGGTATGGATTACGACCACATCGACATTGTAATTCATCCCCAAAGTATCATTCATTCCCTTATCGAACTCCAAGATACCTCAGTTTTAGCCCAACTAGGTTGGCCAGATATGCGCTTACCCCTACTTTATGCTTTATCATGGCCTGAGCGCCTTTATACTGATTGGCAACCATTGGATTTAGTCAAAGCGGGGGATTTGACTTTCCAGGAACCAGACCATCACAAGTATCCCTGTATGCAACTAGCTTATGCCGCAGGGCGTGCTGGGGGTTCGATGCCAGCAGTATTGAATGCAGCCAATGAGCAGGCGGTAGCACTATTTCTCGAAGAGAAAATCAGTTACTTAGATATTGCCCGTTGTATTGAATCAGTTTGCGATCACCATCGGTCTGATAACTGTCCTGCTCCTACTTTAGATGATATCTTGGCAGCGGATAGTTGGGCAAGACAGGAAGTCAAGTCAAATTTGTCATTAGTCCATTAGTCATTGGTTATTGGTTATTGGTTATTAGTTATTGGTCATTGGTCATTGGTCATTGGTACAAACGACAAACAACAAACAACAAACGACAAGCAACAAACGACAAACAACAAACAACAAACAACAAACAACCAACAACAAACAACAAACAACAAACAACAAACGACAAACGACAAACAACAAACAACAAACAACAAACGACAAACAACAAACAACAAACAACAAACGACATTATTACTTATGTCAGAAATAGTTATTATTATTGCAGCAGTAATTATATCCTGGATACTGTTCACTTGGCTGATTAAAGTAGTGAAAGCCAGCATTGCAACAGCGATTATCTTGACTATTATTGTGCTACTATTGCAATTGGTCTTTGGTGTTGATACAGCTGAACTCTGGAGGGAAATTAATCAACTGCCTCAAACCCTTTGGCAGATTGTTAATTAGAACTGAAAATTGAAAATTGAAAATTGAAGCGATCGCCTGAGGGTAGAGAAACCGGGTTTCTTGCTGACATCTCCCTTTCTAGGTCAAAATCATCCTAGAAACCCGGTTTCCGGATATCATTGGGGCATTTGTAGGGGCGGGTAATGGGATATCTTAATGCATTCCACGATAACGATTGTACAAAACCCGCCCTGACGATAACCTTGCGGATAATCTAGATAAAGCCAAAAAGAGCGATCGCCTAGGGGTAGAGAAACCGGGTTTCTTGCTAACATCTCCCTTTCTAGGCCAAAATCATCCTAGAAACCCGGTTTCTGGATATCATTGGGGCATTTGTAGGGGCGGGTAATGGGATATCTTAATGCATTCCACGATAACGATTGTACAAAACCCGCCCTGACGATAACCTTGCGGATAATCTAGATAAAGCCAAAAAGAGA
>JAAHGR010000576.1 GCA_010672425.1 Symploca sp. SIO2E6 | reverse complement strand
CAGATTGCATAATTTTTAGCGATTTTACCGAAATATATAGTAGTACCGTTTACAAGAAGTGATCAAATGTCCCACAAATTGTGATCCCAGTCACATCCAGCGTGGATTCAGATCTCAGACACTTCTATAAAGGAGCAAAATCTGAACTCATAAATTTCTCAATGTGCCACTCGGACTATTGCGGCGAAGTCTCGTGGGGGTGCAATCACTCTTATTTACTAGAGCATTGGTTGGTAAAACTGGGTTTCTTTGGTGAAAAATGCTGATATTTCCTTGTTATCCTCCCGGGAAACCCAGTTTATAAAAAATAACCTCTCCGGTTCTCTAGGTAAAGCAACTCAAATTAATATTCAGTAAGAGAGGATTGTCATGCAGACGTTAACTGTAAAACAGGGGTTCGAGGAACGCAATTTCATGGAAAGGTTGGCAGACTTACTGGAAAAAGATTGGAAATCTCGCTTATTACGTGACTACCCCAATCAAAGTCCAACTACCAGGAACAGTATCATACGCTGGTTACTCGGAGAAAACTTAGAACGCTTTGAGAGCATAATACCGAGCGAGTTGGCCATTGCCAAACAGTCTATGGAGTATCGATACCAGATCCTAGGCCAGCGCTACCTGGGGATAAACCCTCAGAAAGCTTATCAGAATTTAATGACTCGGTTAATTAGTTTAGTAACATTACGTAATAAAATTCGTACTTGGATTTCCCTTAGTCGGGATCGTCAGCGAGCAGCCATTGATGTTTTGCAAGAAGTGATTCAAGAATTATTACATAGCGATCGCTACATCCAAAAGCAAATTACCTGGATTACTCAATGTACTCAAGACCCTCGCCTCCGGGACACTTTATTACTCACTACCATTGAGGAGTACTGTCTACGTCCAATTCGCAATCAGCCTCTGCTAGTTTATCGATTTGTTAACTTTCTGCGTCGTTCTCAGCGATCTGGTATAACTCATGTACCAGAGGGAAGTCGAGTACACTTACTTTCCGAATCGCTGAATCTAGAGGATTCTAATGGGGAAGTTAGTTTGTTGGATAATCAGGCACAGTTTGAATATCAGCAACAGCAACATATTGAGGAACAACAGAGGCGGCGGCTAGCTGTTAGTCAAGAATTTGAGGCTTACTTATACAAACACTTAGGAACTGATGCTCTCCAGTGGTTCCGGCTTTACCTACGGGGTCAAACTCAAGAAGCAATTGCTCGCACTTTAAATAAGCCAGTTAAGGAAGTTTATCGACTGCGGGAAAAAATTAGCTACCATGCGGTTCGGGTGTTTGCTGTTCGGGAAAAGCAAGAATTAGTTGCCGATTGGCTAGAAGCATCATTGCAGGAACATACCCTAGGACTAACACCAAGCCAATTACAAGAATTTTTGCAGAATCTCACCCCTCAGCAGCGTCAAATCTTTGAGCTGTTGAAGGCGGGTCAAACTAAAGAAGCGATCGCGAAAAACTTAAATATGAAGATCAATCAGGTAATGGGTGAGTGGAGCAAGATTTATTTAGCAGCTCAAGCTATACGTAGTTGATTTGTTGTTTGTTGTTTGTCGTTTGTTGTTTGTCCTTTGTCGCAATAACTAATTAGGACTTAAGCATTGACATGAAAGTCAAAATGTGCATGGGTAATAAAAAGACAAGCGAAATTAGATGCGTTTACCCTGCTTAGAATCCCCGTCTTTATTAAAGTGGGTAGAACTCAAACCCGCATTGCATCTGAGTAAGGTACACTCATGTAGGACAAAAGGATATTACTAAACCGATGGTTCAGGAACGAACTTTACCCAATTTTCAAATTGCTTCCGGCACAATCACCAAAGAAGAAGGATTACTCCTATACGAAGATATGGTGCTGGGGCGCTTGTTTGAGGACAAATGCGCTGAGATGTATTACCGGGGCAAAATGTTTGGTTTTGTCCACCTGTACAATGGTCAAGAGGCAGTGTCAACTGGTGTGATTAAGGCATTGCGTCAAGACGAGGATTTTGTTTGTAGCACCTATCGCGATCATGTTCACGCTTTGAGTGCAGGGGTGCCAGCGCGGGAGGTGATAGCGGAGTTATTCGGCAAAGCAACTGGCTGCAGCAAAGGACGTGGTGGTTCGATGCACCTGTTTTCAGCCCAACATAATTTGTTGGGAGGTTATGCCTTTGTGGCGGAAGGGATTCCGGTTGCTACCGGTGCAGCTTTTCAAAGTAAGTATCGACGAGAGGCTTTGGGTAATAGCAATGCGGATCAAGTAACCGCTTGCTTTTTTGGTGACGGGGCCTGCAATAATGGTCAGTTTTTTGAATGTTTGAATATGGCGGCTCTTTGGAAACTGCCAATTCTTTATGTTGTCGAGAATAACAAGTGGGCGATTGGCATGGCTCATGAGCGAGCAACATCCGAGCCAGAGATTTACAAAAAAGCCAGTGTTTTTGGCATGACTGGTGTAGAAGTAGACGGCATGGATGTCCTCGCAGTAAGAACTGTAGCCCAAGAAGCGATCGCTCGGGCTCGTGCAGGAGAAGGTCCGACCCTAATCGAGGCTCTTACCTACCGCTTCCGGGGTCACTCTTTAGCTGACCCCGATGAACTTCGTTCCCCAGAAGAGAAGGAATTTTGGTTCACTCGTGATCCTATCCAAAAATTGGCTGCTTACCTAACAGAACACAATCTGGCAGATTCGGAGGAACTCCAGGCAATCAAGCAAAAAATTCAGGATGAGATCAATGAGGCTGTTGAATTTGCTGAATCAAGTCCTGAACCTGATGCCAGTGAGTTGCACCGCTACATTTTCGCTGAGGATTAATGGTGTTAGGTATTAGGTGTTAGGTGTTAGGTGTTAGGTGTTAGGTGTTAGGTGTTAGGTGTTGGTGTTAGGTGTTAGGTGTTAGGTGTTGGGGAGTTTCCACGCTAAGGTGCGATGGTTTTTGAGCCAGAGGAGCAAACAATCCTCTGGTTTTCCCTAGTGCTTTGCTTGAAGGCAGGAGGCAGGAGGCAGAAGGCAGAAGGCAGAAGGCAGAAGGCAGGAGGCAGACAAGGAAGACATTCTCCATTCTCCATTCCCAATTCCCAATTCCCAATTCCCAATTCCCAATTCCCAATTCCCAATTCCCAATTCCCAATTCCCAATTCCCAATTCCCAATTCCCTTATGTCGGAACCAGATTATTCACTTGTGGGCGGGATTCAGAAGGTTGAATTTGGTATTTAACTAGATTGGCGAGATCTTGGAGTTGGGCTATTGCTTCAGCACCTTCAAGTTTCATCAGTTCTCTATCATCTCGCATTTCCGTCCAGGTAATACCATAATCTGACACCAAAAATCTAATGAGGTGATTATCTCCTAAACTAACCATAAAAGAGGCACTGTTCATTTGACCGCCGCAGGTATAACAGGAAGCTAGATAGCCTCTTTTTTCTAGGATAACTGCCAAGGCTTGGAGATTCATTACCAAATCTTGGACAAATTGACGGTGCTGCTCTGCAAGTCTGACGAACATGTTAATACTTCCAACTCAAAATAAAATTTCTGCTCTTGATCACTGCTTCATCATTTAACAATCTGGTTTTCAAGATGTCTCTTCAGCATAGGCAAAGCCGTTAAACTTAGGATGTATCTGGATTGTTGAGCAGCTTACTACTAGCTTAACCGGCTTTTGAGTTTTAGTGATGTATCAGTAACAACACTAGGCCAAACTTCCCTATATCCTAGATCTTCATCAGACAACCATATAAGGATAATTAAAGTTTATGTATTCTCACCAAACTGTACTCATAATTCCAAAAAATCCCAGATACACCACAAAAATGTATCTGGGGAAATATTGCTTCAGTATTATTGAAAATGCTAATAAACCTGCCACCAACCAAATGCCGGTCCAATAAACCGGACAGTCAGCCACAACATCACAATCAGACCAATACCAATCCAAGCACCTGTGGTCGTCCATTTGACAAATTGCTCCCCCTGACGTTTGGTAACCGGGAGCCAGGGAAAAATATTCTGCTCTTTACCGTACTGTTCTCCAAGTGCGGCTTTACGACGTTTGGCTTCACCCATAATTAACTGCTTTGACTAGATGCAACTGATCATAAGCTGGTAAGTATCTAATTTGCAAGTTACAGGCTCTGAGAGCCCCAACTTCTTCTGTGAAGTCGGGGCTCTTAGTTGCTGATCGCACTTTAGAGGCGGTAACAAACCTTATATAGGGTCTGCTGAATAAGTAACAAGTAACAAGTAATAAGTAATTTTTCTTAACTTGTCGCAATGATGTAAAATAGAGTTCCCTGTTGTCTTCACTAGATAATAAGATAATACAAGTAATGACTAATTTATTTATTTTGACTGTTTATGCAATTATTGTCGCTTTAGCTTTCACGAAAGCGATAGAGTCTTTAGAAACTCAAATAGTGATAGAAGGTGATTCTGATTTTTTGGATGAGCAACTAGACAAGCAAGAACTAAAGGAATTAATAGAAATTAAATCTAAGCTAGAATCAAGCTATAAAATAGAGGAATTTAAAAGCTTACCCTTGAGTATTAAAAATAAATCAGAAGATTCTTCTCTTGATATAGACTGGGATCGCTGCTCTATTAGAGATTTCGAGGGGGGCGGACGACGAGCAATTCGCATCTTAGATGATGATCAAGAAGTACCCCAAGAGCAAGTAGCAACCATTATTGTCCCCGGTGCAAGTAGTACTGTCAAGGTGAGTGATGAAAAACTTGATAAGCCCTTATTTGAGGACAAAAAGCTCAAAAAAGCAACAGAAAAACCTGACTATTTCTACCTCGGCTTATCCATCAAAGTATCTCAACCAGATGGAAATACTAAGACCCACTATTTGTCTCTTCGATTCATTCCCAAAAAACTACTCTGGAAAAAAGCTCTTAGTCTTGCTTTGGAACCGAAATAGGATTTGGTAGAATAAGTCTACTGGGAAAGCGTTTTGGAGTAATGAGTAATGAGTAATGAGCATCTTTAGGGACATCCGCCCCAAAAAGAATAAGAGAAACAAGTCAGCTTCCCTTAGAGCCTTGGAGCCTTGGAGCCTTGGAGCCTTGGAGCCTTGGAGCCTTGGAGCCTTGGAGCCTCGGAGCCTTAGGCTTGTGTTGATTCAATTCTTTAATCCAAAATCTAAATAAATCTAAAATCTAAAATCTAAA
>JAAHGR010000575.1 GCA_010672425.1 Symploca sp. SIO2E6 | reverse complement strand
CAACTCAGCTTAGTACCCATGACAAGGGTCAACTTGGAGAGGAGCCGTGTGATGTGAAAGTGTCACGCACGGTTCTGAAGCCGAGCATGAGGGGTGACTCTCATGCTTAGGTTAACGGAGTGTCAATTTAATATAACAGTCCTTAATAGGTTATATAAATTTTGGAGACAGGTGATTGCCTAAGCTAAGCAATCATCTCTTTGCTTTGTCCTGCTCACCGGGCTGATGACAGTAAAGTAGTAAATGATACCATCTACTTCCCCTGTTCACACCCCCTCTAAGAATTTAAGCCATCTTAGGGTAAGTTTGATATTTGGGGGTAAGTTTAATATTTAGGACTGTACTCTCACCCAGTCAGCCAACTGAGATCTTCTCTCAGCCAAACCCGCCAAGCTTCTATCAGTGGCAAGATTAGGCAATGCTTTATCAGTTTTTATTGGAAATTGTTAAAAACCAAACGTCAGCAGAGGTCTTACTGGAATTTAAGCGTTTATTTATCGATCACGAATATTCTCCTACTAATGTAATCCCCATCCAAGAGCTATCTGAACTGATTGCTACCGATAATCAAGAAGAGTATCTGCATGTTCTCAAGCGCTCTTGCTATATTCTGATCAATAACTGGGAAACAGCGAGAAACCATACTGCTATTCAGGAATTAGGTAAGCTGCTGTCTGAGGTTAAGGATAGTCAAACCATAACATCTCCAGAGCCAGATACTAGTCCCCACATAGGTTGGGTGAAAAAGTTCCTCAATGGTCAACACTATAATGAGCTTAAGTTATTTATTTCTTCAAAATATCAGGCATCATCAACTCCTGAAAAATCTCACTGGAGTAACCGTTATAATTCATATCTTTTAGCTCCTCAGTATACTAATATTAATAATCCAGTAGAACAGCGGGAAGCAGCAAAAGTCCTAGCAGAACAACTTAAAAATCAGTTTAAGTTTGAGTTGGCAATGTACACAGCTCGCTCCCAATCTACTACTAACAATCAAGAAATTCCCAAAAATCCTACTGGTCTTGGCGATCAGGTTCTGCGTTTGATTAAAATGATTGTGGCTAAGCGTGGTTCCTATAGCTATGAAAATTTAGCAAATATTTTTCTCCAGCAAACCAGAGATATGAATTATGAAAATTTTAAGTTTTCTTTACACAAATACTTAATATCTTCCACGAACAATTATCAAAGAAAAAAGAAAGATATATTAGGTTTTTTACAACAAAAACTAGCAACCAAGTTCAAATATTTATATAATGAATATAATCATAAACCGCTGGATCAATCTCTACTACTAAGAAGCTGCAACAAAGTTATTGACTATTTAACAACGGAAGATCAGCGAGAACCTTCTGAACTGTTTGTCTTGTTGCTATCTCAAGGTCATCCTCTAAGCTTAGTGATCGTATTGCTGAAGATTATTATGATTTGTCCAAATGCTCGCAGTCATTTGGATACTTGTATTGCTAAGTTAATTCAATACTATATGGATTATCCAGCAGAAGAATGTCAGTGGGTGATTAATTTTTTTGAAGTTTTTAAGATAACTTTTGCCATTCATGCTGATAATGTTAAATACAACTTAATTAAAATGAATATTCAGGCTAAAAATGACGATACAGGTACTTCCCTAGATAGTTACCGCGTTTTTTCTCAACTTCAGGAAGATGCTACAGTAATGGAAGAGGAAGATTAACTAGAGTAATAAAGCTCCAAGGCAGGAGGCAGAAGGGAAGAAAGCTTACTACATAAACTTTTTAAGCTTTTTTCTCGCTTTGAATTATTTTCACCGTGCTGCACTAGGTATTAGGTAATACCTAACACCTAACACCTAACACCTAACACCTAACTAGACCTTCCGTGAGTAATACTCAACTACCAATAATTCGTTGATTTGTAGTGCCACCCACTCTCGTTCGACAATACCATTGACTTTGCCGATCAGAGTATTCTTATCGAATTCTAAATGGCTAGGAAGATTGGCCAAACCTGGATATTCTAGGTTTTGTTGTACCAGACGCTTGGAGCGATCATGGTCTTTGACTCCAATCACGTCTCCGGTACGGCATTGATAGCTAGCAATATCGACTACCTTACCATTGACTGTCACATGACCATGATTCACTAGTTGACGAGCAGCGGCAATAGTACCCCCCATTCCCAGGCGAAAGACAGTGTTATCCAGTCGCATTTCCAGCAGTTGTAACAAAGCTTGACCAGTGGAACCCGTTGCTCGTCGGGCTTTAAGGACATAGCGGATTAACTGCTTTTCTGTAACTCCGTAGTTGTAACGGAGTTTCTGCTTTTCTTCGAGTCGAATTGCATATTCCGAGCGTTTCCGACGAGCTTGACCATGTTGACCCGGTGGGTAAGACCGACGAGACGACTTACGAGTTAAACCTGGCAAATCTCCCAGACGGCGCACAACCCGCAATCGCGGGCCTCGATATCGCGACATATAGCTTCCTCTTACTTGTACTGAATAAATTTTTACCCAAAAGTTTAATTATACAGTAATTGTATTTTATTGTGGAGTTGCTTAACGAGCTACTACCTAATACCTAACACCTAACACCTAACTAAGCTGTGACTTTGCTACTCAAGAAACCCACTAAATTTTGTAAGAATGAGTAGCTGACATTTGCTGTGGAAGCTTCTTCGAGCAACCCTCTACCTAAAGGATCGGCCACTGGTATGGCTGTAGTCTGAGTTAACATGGGGACTTCCTCTGCTAAACCCACTGCAATCAGCTGAAACCCAATCTGCTGCACTTTTTCTACGGGTAGTCCTAGCCGCTGTGCGATCATACCTAGAGAAATCTTACCGTTGGCATATTTCCAAATCTGCAACTCTAGGGTATCTAACCGATAGTGGTATTTACTCGACATAACAGTTACCAAACCACTGTCTGGAGGGGGCAATTTATCGGCTAAGATATCCCAGTTTGGCAGCGCTCGTAACCCGATTAGGGTTGCCGCCATTGCTGGTATGCTCAAACCTGTCATTTCTCGCGTCGGTAGTGGCACATTAAAGTCGATTTTGAATTTACCTGCTTGAAGCTGAAACAAGGTACACATCGACTTTAAGACTTGCACCTGAAATAGCCATTTCAGTTGTTTGGTTCGTAGGGCACCTCGACTTTTCAGATATGAACCTAAAGGTTGACTAGCTGAGCATTGATCAATTAGTCTAGTAAAAGTGCTAGAGCTAATCCACCGGCTTTGAGCAATTAGAGAAACTAAGCCTTGATGATTTAGGTGCTTAGCTACGGCTACAATACGACCGTGATATACCCAAACATAATGAATTTTGCTCAGGGATGT
Organism: Symploca sp. SIO2E6; assembly: GCA_010672425.1. Lineage (GTDB taxonomy): Bacteria > Cyanobacteriota > Cyanobacteriia > Cyanobacteriales > Coleofasciculaceae > Caldora. The sequence goes on along the minus strand of JAAHGR010000575.1, from coordinate 1,845 downwards.
TTCGGTTGGCTCACAAAAAATAGTCAATAAACCAGTTTGATGCCCTTTGTCAAGCAACTGACAAATTTCTGGCAAGGAAAAGTCTGTTAGGTAACCTGTAATAGACATAATTAGTGTAATTGGAAATTTTTGTACCCTTGATCTCCCCTACAAAAGCAGGAGGTCAACATCCAAGGTAGTAAGTTGTCAGCAGAACTTAGAGTTGTGAAATGGTTCAATGACTTCTAACCATTGAACCATTTCACAACTTAACTAGGTTAACTAGTAATTGATGACGATTATAACACAAATTTACCTTAAATCGGGTATCACTTACTTACCCCCAAAGATAGGTTTAATAATACCTTAAGTTGGTAATTTGGCCTAAGTAATATTACTAAGGATTACAGTTTTTTTTGTTACCCAAAATTAGGTTGTTTGTTGTTTGTTGTTTGTTGTTTGGAAGTGTCTTTTGCTCTCCCTTGTCTTCCTTGTCCCCCTTGTCCTCCTTCTGTAAGCCTAGAAAGGCCGTCAAATTTAAGCAAATTTTAAGTTAATACCCCAGTTTTGTCAGATATCATTCTTGCACCTATAGTGCAGAAATCTCACTAATTAGCGCCTCAGCTGATAGCTAATAGCTGAGATTTGTACACAGGGAAGCGATATCTCGCCTCGCTTTCCTCTCCCGCTAACGCTAGCGTTGATAACGGGAGTCTCCAGCGAGTTTTTTTGAAGATGATTGCAACACCACTATCTACGAAGCCATCTGCGTTGCAGGAGCTCATGTCAGAATTACCTGACATTTCTGGTCGAGAGTCAGAAATCGCGCTATTAGTCAACCACAAGGAACCGGTATTTTTGCCAAGGACGAATCTCCGTGTGGAACATATGACATCGGGATTTGCTTGTGCTCTACATATGCACCAACCCACTATCCCTGCAGGGACTAAGGGGAAACTCATCAGCAATCTCCAGTATATGTTTGAACATGCCGATGAAGGAGATAATCACAATGCGGGGGTTTTTGCTTGGTGCTACAGTCGCATGGGAGATTTTATTCCTGAGTTAGTTGGCAAAGGTTGCAATCCTCGAATTATGCTGGATTACTCTGGTAATCTGCTGTGGGGATTACAGCAAATGGGACGAGAGAATATCATCGAAAAGCTCAAAGGCATTACTTGTGATCCTCAGTATCAGCCTTATGTGGAATGGTTAGGAACCATGTGGAGTCATGCCGTTGTTCCCTCCACACCGATTCCTGACATTAAACTCCAGATCCAAGCCTGGCAACATTACTTTGCTGCTACTTTTGGCGAAGATGCTCTCAAGCGTGTCAAAGGCTTTTCTCCTCCGGAAATGCACTTACCCAATCACCCAGATACTCTATATGAGTACATCAAGGCTCTTAAGGAATGCGGCTATCGCTGGTTGATGGTACAAGAGCATTCGGTGGAACGTCTGGATGGTTCTGGACTATGGCATGATGATAAATACGTGCCTAACCGCTTGGTAGCTCGTAATTCCCAGGGTGAAACCATTAGCATCACAGCATTGATTAAAACCCAAGGTTCCGATACCAAATTAGTAGCTCAGATGCAACCCTATCACGAGGCCAAAGGGCGGAGTAAACAAACAATTAGCAATGTAACTGTTCCCAGTTGCGTTACCCAAATTGCCGACGGGGAAAATGGCGGCGTGATGATGAATGAATTTCCTCGGGATTACCCAATCGTTTGGCCGGAAATCCAGGATAATGGTCAAAGTACAGCTGGGGTTGTGGGGGTCAATGGCACCGAATATTTGGAGTTAATTGAGGCAGCAGGAGCCAATCCTGAGGACTATCCCCCTTGTCAAGCCATCCATCAA
>JAAHGR010000574.1 GCA_010672425.1 Symploca sp. SIO2E6 | reverse complement strand
AATATTCACTCTGGTAGGGGCGCAATGCTTGCGCCCGCCAGCGTCTATGTTTTCTAACCAAAAAGCCAAATTATTAATCATTCCGATACAACCGGAATTGATATTACTTATTACTTATTACTTATTATTTTTGGGACAAGGTGTTTGCTTTCTCTCAATGCAAGTGCTATACCGACAGCAACAGATTCAAATTTGATACGAGTTGTAGGCTTATAGTCATCTTTTGTCTTTACGAAAACATGAAAAACATCTGGACAATATTTTTCTACAAAACCAAGCATTAAATTAAATTCATTTTTCATTTCTTGTATCTTTATATCTATTTTATCAGATTTTTTAACCTCTTTATTACATTGTTTTAAATATTTATCAAGAAAATTATGAACCTCGCCAGCAAAGTTATGATAATTATTTAAAAATGCAAAAAATCGCAAGACATATTCTTGAGGATCGCGTCTTCGGATAGCTGCATCGGAAAAAGAGCATAACTTACGAAACTGTTTATCTTGTGATAATTCTTCTATAAGATTTAAAAATGCTCCAGGGTGAATACCTCTGCGTTTTTCCATCTTATTGAGTTCGACACTACCTGTATTAATTCGTTCAAACAAATCTCTACGTACTTCTTCGTCTGCTTCTTCCGTTAACTGAGTCATCCGAATGGTAGATCTTTTGAAACGTCTCTGACGAGAAAGTGGCAAATCTGCAAAAGTAAAATGATTTAATTCGTTTAGTTTTTCTAGGTTGTTCAACTCTAGTTGGTTATTGATAAATTGTGCTAAAGTCCGAATTCGTTGTGTGCCATCTATAACTTCTAAGCGTGCGTCATTTTTATCTTCTTCACTCGATATATCAGCAACAAAAATATAAGGTATGGGTAAACCTAAAAGTACAGACTCAATGAACTTGGATTGGTGTTCTTCGTCCCAAGTAATTTCTCGTTGATAATCGGGAATAAATAATTCGTTGGTATCATCATCTATCCCATCCAGGTATTTTTGGACAAGTACTTCAATGGGATATTCTATAGTATTATAATCAACAGGTTTCTTTGTTTCGCGGATTTGTGCTTCAGCCGCATCTTTCATTTCATTTGTGATTTTTCGCTTCTTGGGCATATAAATTCTCCTCTAAAATCAAGACCCCAATTCCTCTAATACCAAAACTTCCAAACCCACTATTTGTCCTTGTAGCAGGGTTATCCATTCCATGACTCTCGTTCCTGATGAACATAATCTTGAGCATCAATGCCATGCCACACTTCTTTACCCAAACCTCGCAACTCTAAAATGCTACGCTTCGGCTTAGGCATCAGCGTAACCCTTTGACAATTAACCCTAACAGTTCTTCTATCAACTGCATTTGCTCATTAGGAGTGAGGCTTTCAGCTAGAGAGCGTACCTCATGATAAGTAGACATAAACTATCTGTCGGTTTTAGTCGTGTCATGCTGGTAGGGTGGGCATTGTCGAAATTTTAACATAACCGCGATCAGATTCGTTAGCAATGCCCACCATGGAAGTGACACTAGAATCCCACGATCATTCTAGGTTTCACTGGCTCTTCACCAATACCGCACTCTTCTACCTGAGAATCAACTAAGTCTGGATTGAAGTAAGTTCCAAAAATGTGGTCGAAGATGACCAACATACTAGCTAGATTCTTATTGTGGAAAGGAATAGATGTAGGTTGGGTCGAGGCAACGAGACCCAACACTCTGGAGTTGGCTTTCCCTAAAAAATCTTCTATTAGTTGTAATGAGAGATGATTTTTTGCTATTATTGGAATAATGGAATAGATGTGCGCCTGTAATGTCTATATCCCAGCTAGGGATAAGTAACCACAAAGACACAAAGAACACAAAGACAAGAAGACTTATTCGCTAGCAACAATTGAAGTTCCCTTATCGTTAAACCGGGGTGGGTTTATCTTATTGGCTTGTCAATATCGACAAATTGTTGGTGAATCCGCCCCTACCGCATCTGGTGCTCAACCTTTGACTACCAAGAGCCTGTAACCGATTGATTATGTGGCAATTTTCTACCAAATGAACCATGTAGGGGCGGGTTCACCTAACGCTTGGTGAATTAACGATAATTGAACTAAACCCGCCCCGGCCCGCCAAACCTCAAAATCTTCTATTAGTTGTAATGAGAGATGATTTTTTGCTATTATTGGAATAATGGAATAGGTGTGTACCTGTAATGTCTATATCCCAGCTAGGGATAAGTAACCACAAAGACACAAAGAGCACAAAGACAAGAAGACTTATTCGCTAGCAACAATTGAAGTTCCCTTATCATTAAACCGGGTTTACTCTTAAATCAATTCCTGAAACCGAGGCTCTGAGCGAATATTGTCGAAATCCGAGTCAGTTTTTGCCATTTCTCGGTATTTGTCGGGATTGAGATTGATAGCTTGTTGCAAATTCTGGATCGCTAGGTCAATATTGTTTTGCAATCCATAGCAGCAAGCTTTGTTATACCAGGCAGCACCATCATCAGGTTTAATTTCAATAGCCCTATCATAACTAGCGATCAGCTTCGCTGGTGCTGAAAGCAATCGCTTCTTCTATTTTTCCCAATTTAGACAGAGCATTGCCCCGATTGTTCCAGGCTGCATCATAGTCAGGTTTGAATTCAACAGCTTTATCATAACAAGCGATCAGCTTCGCTGGTGCTGAAAGCAATCGCTTCTTCTAGTTTTCCCAAATCCTTCAGAGCAATACCCCGATTGTTCCAGACTTCATCTAATTCAGGATTAAATTCAAGAGCTTTATTAGAACAAGCGATCAGCTTCGCTGGTGCTGAAAGCAATCGCTTCTTCTAGTTTTCCCAAATCCTTCAGAGCAATACCCCGATTGTTCCAGACTTCATCTAATTCAGGATTAAATTCAAGAGCTTTATTAGAACAAGCGATCAGCTTCGCTGGTGCTGAAAGCAATCGCTTCTTCTATTTTTCCTAAGTCATACAGGGCAATGCCCCGATTGTACCAGGCTGCATCATAGTCAGGAGTCAATTCAACAGCTTTATCAAAACTAGCGATCAGCTTCGCTGGTGCTGAAAGCAATCGCTTCTTCTAGTTTTCCCGATTCAGCCAGAGCAATACCCCGGTTGTTCCAGGCTACATCATCATCAGGTTTAAATTCAATAGCCTTATCAAAACTAGCGATCAGCTTCGCTGGTGCTGAAAGCAATCGCTTCTTCTATTTTTCCCAATTTAGACAGAGCAATACCCCGGTTGTTCCAGGCTGCATCATCATCAGGTTTAAATTCAATAGCCTTATCCCAACTAGCGATCAGCTTCGCTGGTGCTGAAAGCAATCGCTTCTTCTATTTTTCCCAATTTAGACAGACGTAAAGCCAAAAGAAACCTCAGCCAGATCCACCTGCTGCTGATGGATTTCTTGCAATTTCCTAAGCAAGGTAGATTTTCCCACCCCTCCGATACCCCACACCTGAAACAACAGCGGCTGAGATTCCGGTTGATGGAGAGCCTTGGCAAATTCCGCGAGGAAGTTTTCTGCTGCTTGACGCCAGATGTAGATGGGAGGATTAGTCATATGGCCAGGGGGATGGGGGAAATCATAGAAACCAGTACTTTAATTCGACTAGATCTATCTTTCTAATTCTCCGCGTCCTTATATATGGGCGCACACTTTACCTATTGTAAAATAGTATCATAAAACAATACGAATGTAGGGTGGGCATTCTCGATAATCTTCATCCGTAGCGATATTTTTCCTCATAATGCCCACCATTATCTGTACCGGGAAGTGCTGTGGTGGGCAAAAATAGGCAAGTTATCAGTACAATAGCGAAAGATATTTACTTTGCCCACCCTACAGGCGATCGCTTAATGTAGAGGCATTAGCAAGGATTTTGGCTAAACCCGCCCCTACGAACCTAACACCTAATACCTAATACCTATGATTCAAACGCTTCAAGCTAAAGAAATAGAGTTGCGCTATTTAATCGACCATTTTGGTCTTCAGTTTGTTCAGGAAGAACAATTTTTCCGAGAATGGCAAGAGAATCTTCCTATCATGTGCTGCGTATCTTCAAGCACCTTAGTCAAATTGCGATCGCTTAGTTAGTTGTAATGAGAGATGATTTTTTGCTATTATTGGAATAATGGAATAGGTGTGCGCCTGTAATATCTATATCCCAGCTAGAGATAAGTAACCACAAAGACACAAAGAATACCAAGAAAAGAGGATTTGTTCGCTAGCAACAATTGAAGTTCCCTTATCGTTAAACTGGGGCAGGTTTATCTTATTGGCTTGTCAATATCGACAAATTGTTGGCGAACCCGCCCATACGAACCTAGTATCTAATATCTCTATTTAAGAGGATGGTGTTCATTGAGGATTTTCTCAACTCTTGCCTCATCCAATCTAGAGGTTAATCTTTTAGCTTCGTGTAGATCTCTGGTGGTTTTTGACACATTGATTGTGGAGCCAACGGTGAAAGCTAAACCCATGCCCATATAACCTTTGACCCAGCTGTTTACGGGGAGATGTATAATGCCAATGGTGAGAGCAGCAATAGAAATAATAAAAGAAGCCCAGGCTTGAACAACCCAACCTGTACTATGGCTTTGGTTGCTTACTGGTTGTTGCATGATCTTTCTACCTCCACTGAAATTAATGAATTCATTGATGCTCATGATTCATAACTTCATCATATTGATACTAGTTGGGGAGAGTGTGTGGGGGATGACAGTTTTTCAAGTGGATGAGACATAGTCGGGTCTGGCAGTTGTCAATGACTATTTATCACAGGGTTGAGAAACCGGCTTTCTCGCTAACATCTCGTTTCTCGGCCAAAATTATCCCAGAAATCCGGTTTCTTGCATTCGCCCTGTGCCTTTGTGGTAAATTATCAACTGATTGCCAGATGGTATATTACGCGATCGCTCTTGAGCAACCTATTTCCCTAATTTTCATCAGAATCGATTCCTGCTTCTCGCAGCAATTCTTCTAAACGCTTAGTCCGTTGACGTTCCTGTTCTAGTTGTTGCTGTGTAGCGGAAATCGTTTCCTCTGGAGTTAAATACCGCTTGCCCTGCTCATCATACCAATATAACCATTCTCTGGTAATTCCTTGATATGTTCCTAGTTCTCTGCCTAGAACACGTTTGAATTTCAGTAATCTGTCTTGGTTTATTTTG
>JAAHGR010000573.1 GCA_010672425.1 Symploca sp. SIO2E6 | reverse complement strand
CCTAAATTAATTGCCGAAATAGAAAAAGGTCAAGCAATTGAGTTAGAGTTTGCTGAAAGTTGTTGGCTAATTATTAAGCTTGTTCCCCATGGTAACGGCATTAAATGTTATTTAAGAGAGTTTGGTTATTCAACCGATGAAAAATTAGTGCTCTTGAACAAACAACAGGTTGTGGATGAGTTAAGGGGGTTTTTAATTGAATTGATGGATATGGCCGTTAATTTGGGTTATATTAGGTTAGAGGATAAGAATGACTTTATTAAACCCGCTTTTAGTGATTCAAGAGTGTTAGTGTAGGAGAGCTATCCACTGTTAAGCAACCAGGTTTCTTTTCTCACATCTCGGCGGCTCTCCAGTAGTTAGGGTGATAAATTTTATTAATCAAAGTAATGAGTAATGAGTAATGAGTAATGAGTCAAGAGTTCATGTTTGAATTTCCCGGTTCAAGAGCAAGGTTTTTGAGCCAATCGACACCATTGTCTTGTACTTAGCAAAACAAAAAATGATTGAAATCTTTGTCTAGCATGGCTTAAACACTTATTCAGTAAACCCTAAGTAGCTCGAAGGAGGTTCCCGTAGGATGTGTTAGCGATCGCGTAACCCATCAAAACCTGACTCTGTGGATGGGCAGAGCCGTAACGCACCCTACAAGCTCTCTTTGCTCAATGGATTGCTTGTGTTTCGGTGTTATTTTATGCTATTATGATGAATAATGGAGAAGGTGTGGCCTGTAAGATAATGTACGCCTTGTGAGAATCCAGAAGTCTGACTATACAGACTCTCTCTTGTGGAACAGGCATCTTGCCTGTCCAGAGATCAAAGCAGGTACTGAAGCGAAGTTCCACAAATTGCTCTTAATCTCCTGTGACTACTGCCACAATTTAGAGCCAGATAACATTCACGATGTATTGGGTTCTCGGTATAGTTTTGGCTATCCAGCTTGTCCGACGGTCATGGATCAAGTGCCACAGTTGCAATTATTAGGATGCGATCGCATTGGCATATCCATCGATGAGAGCGAACCGCAATATCGGTCGCAAACCACTACTGCTTTTGTCACCTATCATCCTGTCGCTAGATATTTTAGTGCTTAGATTGATCGGCAATGGGGTCGCGCTGAAATCCAGGCGACCTCTAAGTAGCTCGAAGGAGGTTTCCGTAGGATGTGTTAGCGATCGCGTAACCCATCAAAACCTGACTCTGTGGTGTGTTAGGCAGAGCCGTAACGCACCCTACAAACTATGCACTGCTTTGTATACTCTCCGTTGTAGGCGGAATAAATTTTGGCGGAGTTTCTTCCACTTCTGACTTTTCCATAGTTCGCTATATCTATCAGACATGCGTCTCTCCCAAACTCTACGTTCGTTGAATATATTCTGAGAACCCGTGCCCAGTTTTGGGCACATCTTACCCGACAGTGGGGATTAAGTCTGGCATAACTTACCGGGGCTACGACCTCTCCCACAGACCCATATTTTGCTGTCGTTTTTACTCGTTCCGTTTATCAGATTGTTATGACGATTTAGGTCAATCCAATTTGCCTATCCCCCTCTCGGAGATTGCAGTTATCTCGTAAAAAATACTGCGAGAGTATTGTATGTATTCCACACGATTTTCCGCTCAGATTGTGGTGACCTTGTTAGACACTTTTCTAGGATTACTTAAACCATGTCGTCTCCTCTTTAGCGCCAGGGTACCTATCTGCATAAGTCCTGATTGCGCCCTGATGCCAGCTTCACTCTGCGGGTTGCCGCCCGCTCGGTGTGGTCAGATAGAGAGTCACCTGTCTCCTCAGTGGTGGGGCTTTCACCCACATCCGATAATCAGTTAGGATTTTGGGTTTTATCCCGCGAATCCCCCTGGTCATACCTCTCTATTCTCTAGAGACTCCTACCAGGAACGAGCCGCACTTACGAGCAAGGTGCGCCCGATGAGCGTATTGAGGCATATTTTCAACGTTGGTGTGGATGGGTGAAAGGTGGGATTTCTTCTGAAGCTGCAAACGGAATATATTTTCCCGTTTTGGCTGGGGATAGATTGATCACTAGGGTCGCCGCTCTTTTGAGTTTGGAAACCAATGAAGATGTGCTGCAAAGGCTGATTGCTGGGATTGGGCGGTCTCCATTGGAGCCCCAGGGGCGGCGCTCTCCGCCCTCGTGAGGAGCCTTGATCCAGAGCTACGCTTACTGGTTTTTCGCGCGCTTTGCTGCTGAGTCTGATGCCTGCAAAATTTTCTTAAACTTCGTCTCTTGTTCCGGCGTTAAATAGATCTCAAAAAATTCCGCGTCGGTAATATGGTCCACACGGCTGCTTTCGTCATAAATCACATCGAGCTGAGTGTCCGATATGCATCGGCCTCCCGGCAGGTACTTTAGGATATTGTTTCGCACATTCGCTTTTGTCACCCCGTCCTTAAATGCGTTAAAGGCTGCTTCGCACGCGGCCACGAATCCATCGATTTTCTGCCACTCGCCTTCAATTAATTCATTGACCGAGCCTCGGAGCACTTTGAGCATTGTTGCTTCATGTCCTGTCTTCTCTGCGTCGGCTGTCTGGCTGAGGCGCTTGGCTGGGTCATCTTCCAATGACCGCGCCAACGCCACGGCGTAATCTGTGTCTTTTCCGTTCACCTTAAACCACAGACTATTTTTATTAAACGCGTAAATTACGTTCCGGAGTGCTTTGGCTTGGGCCTGCTGGGTGTTCGCCAACTCGTTATATCTTGCATAATTAGTTGACATGTCTGACTTTAGTTGTTCCAATTTGCGGATTAGCTCGTTTCGCTGATGATACAATTCATATATGCCGTAAACCGCGAAGGCTACGATTGCCACATAGCCTCCTATCTTTAAAAAACGGGCTACACGGAGCAACATTATCATTTCTTCCTCAAGTGCCGCTAGTTCTCCCAGAAATGCCGCTGTCTCCTCGGCACCTTCGGCAGCCATGACCGCATCTTGTAACCCTAGATGGACCTCAGCTAGTTCTGTGTTGACAAAGGCTCTTACATTCGCTGACATCGAAAAAAGAAAAGTCGGTACTGCAATTGTGAGACCAATCTCGGCTATCAGCGAAGGGACGTTGATAGACGGAGCACCGTTTGGATATAGACCTGCGGCTTTCGATATCTTCACATCTTTCTTCGTATACTTGACTAACTTAGCGATTGACTTTTTGTATTTATCCTCAATGTTCTCGTACGTGCCGTTCATCATTAACAGCACGTTGTGATCAATCTCAAGTTGTTTGTTGTAGGTCGCTACAAAGTCTTGGCATTCCTCAGTATGGGTGTCCGTCCAAGGATTCAAATTTGTGGTGCTCGGGATGTCCGGGAAATCGGGCATCTTTACTAACTCCTTTGTGGTTTGACTCATCATTGTGTCTCCGTATTATCTAACCTGGTCAACATGATTACGTTCCTACTACCATTCGATACCTCAGATGCGGTATGAACGCGCTTCGTAGGATGTTTCTGGCGTATACTCAAAAGACGTGCCTCGGAAACAATTTCTGACATTTCAACTAAGACGCGGTTTATGAAACATGAGACTGAGAGATCTTTGCCGAGAAACTCATGCTGTAGAAGAATACAAACCGCTGAACTGCTTGCTTAAGTTTTTGGGTCGATTAACGCCATAGTCCTATCGTCCTCACCGCCAGAACCGTCAATAAATGCTGAACTGTGTTACAAGTGAGTTGTTGAGATGCGGTGACTCAAGGATCTGATTGACTGACAAAAGTTGAACCTGAGTGGCTGAAACCTTTACCAAGAGAAGGTTTTATGGAGCAAGGGGTAATGCTGGGCAGACGCTGTAAAGATGTGGAGCGCTCAAAATTGCTCGAACTGCTATTCAGCAAAGGTTTGGGACCTGTATCTAGCCGCTCCCTTTTTGCTCCATAATATGGGCGATTCAGAAGTTTTGTCAGTCTATCCGCTCAAGGACTTTGAGCTTTACTTCTCACCAGCAATGTCATGTCCTTTTCTTTCGTGCTTCACGTCATCAGCAACGAAACTCTCTGTGTGAACCACAAATAAGGTATCCACACATACCCAGCAGTTGGTTCGTGATTGAGAAGCTCTTGATTGAATTCAAATAAACCTTTCGCGCAACTTTCCTATATCGAGCGATCGCCCCTCCTCCTCCTTTCCATCCCACACCCTGCCTCAAACTCTGCCAAAAAACAGAAAGTACAGATAACAAAGATGGGTCTCTACTAACATTAACCACATTAGTAATATTCAACCCAACGATCGCCTTTAATCTCATCGACCGTTGAATACTTATAAGTAAGGGAGCGGGGAAAGGAGAAAATAGAGAGATTTGCCCTGTGTAAGGAGGATAGGTCTTTTCTTCACTAATTATCCGGACTCGATTTAACTCTCCAAAACTATCAACAGTCTCTGGCTTTTCTACCTCTAGTTGTGATGGAGAAATAGAGCGATCGCCTGAGGTCGTAAGGTCATGGCAACTAAATATAGCTTTATTATTGGGAAATGGTTGAACTTTTGCTATCTCCCTTTCCACCGATACAGTCTCCGTCTCCAAAACACCCTTATCATCTTGCGACCTTATCTGCTGCTGCTTTTCCCCATTTTCTTCTAGGGTAGGAGACTGACTCGACCCTGACATCTGTAGGGAAGAATTGCTGTTTGCCCCTACTTCCGACTCCGACTCTCGAAAATAGGGACTCAATTTCTGTTTAAGCTGTTTCCGTGCCAAAGATATCCGCTTGCAGACATTGTCATAAGATATCCCTTGCTGTTCGGCAATTTCTGTATGGGAAAGCTCCCGATAAAAATGCAAAATAAACGTCTCTCGGCACTTTTCCGGTAACTGAGCGATCGCTCCTCGTATCCGATCCGACCTCTCCTCCCTCTCCAAAACCGACTCTGGACATTCCACCGTGCCTGTAGTCGTAACTCCCTCAGTATTCCCCACCCATTCCATACTTTCAACACCCACAGCACCACCAGAACCTTTGCGGATCAGATCGATGCAAAAATTACGAGTGACCTGATACAACCAAGCCTTTAAATTAGTAATTTTTTCCCCGAACTTTTGCACCTTTTCCCAAGCTTTCACCATGGCCTGACTCAGAGCATCCTCGGCATCCATTGGGTTAAAATTCATCATCTTGAGACAGCAGCGATAAAGCTGGCCTCGACTTTCTTGCCATTG
>JAAHGR010000572.1 GCA_010672425.1 Symploca sp. SIO2E6 | reverse complement strand
TGGAGGCAAATATTAATTATGATTATGAATGGACAATTTTTAACAAGAAAAGCTCATATCATTCTTGGCTTAAATAACTCGCATAATCTATCAGTTGTTTTTTGCTGACTTATTCAGCAGACCCTAAGTAGGGTCTGCTGAATAAGTAATGAGTAATGAGTAATGAGTCTTAGGCAATCGTAGGGTGCGTTAGCGTAGCGGACGCTGGTGGCGAAATATAAGTTAACATCCGGAACCCTCATTTTACTGTTGATCACGTTACAAAACTATAGGATGTTTTTAAGGCTTATAACGTAATACCAATGCTTTCAGCATGTTAAGCAATGTTTCGCCACCAGCATCGCGTAGCGTAACGCACCGTTCTGCTGGGCATTAAAAGAAACCTGTTAGAGTAACCGCCACAACGGTTAGGACACTACGTTTAGCTCGAAATAATAAACGTGGTAGAAGTTAGGTGATATTGTTAAAAGAGAGAACTTATAACAAAAATAAAGCCTATGATTAAGTTAGAAAGAGGTTTTCTGCCCTCCTCTGACCCGATAGAGAGTTTAGGGAATGAGTTTAGACCATGGGAGAGTTTAGCTAACAGTTTGCCCAAGGTTCTGGTAGCAGAGCAACTACACTCTTATCTGGCTGAGTTACCGACAATTGACGTTAGTGGCTTAACATCCCCAATGGCACTCGAACGTGCTATGCTTATTCTATCTTACTTGTCTCACGCCTATATCTGGACAAGTACTCCCACACCCACTACCTTACCCTCAAAGCTGGCGATTCCCTGGGCGAAAGTTGCTGCTAAATTACAACGGCCCCCGGTGCTTTCCTATGCATCCTATACTTTACACAACTGGAAACGCCTTGACAAAACTCAACCTGTGGAACTTGGGAATATTGTTTTATTACAGAACTTCCTTGGTGGTATTGATGAAGAGTGGTTCATCCTGGTTCATGTGGACATTGAGGCTAAAGCAGCACCTATTGTACAATCCATGCCACTCTGTCTGGAGGCAATAGATGAAGGGAATCTTGAGAAACTGGAAACTAATCTCAATAGGATTTATGAAGCACTGCAAACAATGTGCAATACTTTGGAACGAATGCCAGAGCATTGTGATCCCTACATCTATTTTAATCGGGTGCGTCCCTACATTCATGGCTGGAAAGCTAATCCTGTTTTACCTGATGGTCTGATTTATGAAGGAGTAGCAGAATATCACAATCAACCCCAAAAATTGAGGGGCGAGACCGGCGCACAAAGTTCTATTATACCCTCAATGGACGCTTTTCTCTCCATAGAACATGAACATGACATTCTCAGGGAATATCTCATGGAGATGCGGGACTACATGCCTTTACCCCATCGTGAATATATTGCTGCCTTTGAGGGGAAATTGAAATTACGTGATTATATCCAAGACAAAAGGCTAGAGCGCCCAGAACTTAAGATGTTGTATAATGAAATTGTCCTTTTGGTTGATAAGTTTAGAGATACCCATCTCAATTATGCTGCCCAATATATCTATAGCCAAATACAAAGTAGCGAAGCCAATCCTAGTAAGGTGGGAACCGGGGGAACGCCTTTCTTAAAGTATCTCAAAAAGCATAAGGTGGAAACTACAAAATACCTTATTAATTAGGGCTTGTTGAAGAAGTCTATTGACTCTGGTTTTGAAGTAATAAGTAATAAGTAATAAGTAATAAGTCAAGAGTAATAGGGATTCCCCGGTTAAAGTAGGCGATCGCATCCCCCCAGAAAGCCACCTCCAACATAACATCAACTGATAGTTCTAAACCATCAGTAGCCAGTAATTCTATTTCAAAAAATAATTCATCCTCATCACCAAAAAAACCGGAAATCATATGGTTCCGCACACTCCAGTTTCATTGATTCGGAAAACATGTAGCTTAGCATTTGGGTATTTCTGATGTGCTATTTGAGCAACAACTAAATCATCCTGAGCGAGAAAATACTCTCCACTATCTGGCTCAATTGCTACATACCAGTTGTAGCGAGTTTTAATTAATTCAGGTTGCACCCTATCAAAAATTGGCTTGCAGCGTTGGTAAAATACCTCGCGTTCAGTTCTCTTTTGAGCTTTTTTTTCTTCCGTCCACTGGATTTCAGGAAAAATGCGTCCCCTGCGTGCTGTAGGAGTAGACTTAGCTATTGTCATAGTTGCTTCTTACCTTTAAATTGTGATGGGTGGGCAAAAATGGGCAAGTTATTCGTTCAATTGTTGAAGATATTCATTTTGCCCACCCTACTGGCGCGACACAGCTAAGATGAAGGAACAAGTAGGTTGGGTGAAGCGGTAGCGTAACCCAACATTTCTTGTGTGTTTCGTTGGGTTTCACTCCGTTTCACCCAACCTACATTTTTAGTGTGTCACGCCACTACGTCCTTTTAAACGTGGAAGTGTCAATTACCACCCATTTGAGCAGCAACTTCATCAGCAAAGTTACTCTCTTCTTTTTCGATGCCTTCACCTAGGGTGTAGCGAGTAAAACGACGCACTTGGATGTTTTCACCCAACTGAGCTACAACTTGCTTCACTAACTCATCCACAGAAATTGTCTGGTCACGGATATAGGGTTGATCCATCAAAGACATCTCTTTCAAGCGTTTGTCGATCCGACCTTTAACAATTTTCTCTTTGATGTTATCTGGCTTTTTCCCCAGATCATCCCTTCCCATTTCAATGGCTTTTTCTTTCTCGGTGATTTCAGCAGGAATATCCTCTACCTTGACATACTCAACATTGGGACAAGCTGCAATCTGCATTGCAATGTTCTTGACCAGTTCTTGGAATTCCTCGCGACGGGCAACAAAATCTGTTTCGCAGTTAACCTCTACTAGTACGCCAACACGGCCCCCAGTATGAATGTAACTGCCGACAATACCTTCTGCTGCCACACGACTAGCTTTTTTCTCGGCTGAGGTAATACCCTTTTGCCGTAGCCATTCCGTGGCCTTGTTAACATCTCCATTGCTCTCTTTGAGAGCTTTTTTACAATCCATCATACCTGCGCCGGTTTTGTCGCGCAGCTCTTTAACGATTTTTGCTGAAATTTCCGCCATTTGGTTTTTCTACGATCTCCAACACAACTACACAATTACACAATTTAAAAGCAGGGAACGGGGAATTGGGAATTGGGAATTGGGAATTGGGAATTGGGGATTGGGAATTGGGAATTGGGAATTGGGGATTGGGGATTGGGAATTGGGAATTGGAGATTGGGGATTGGGAATTGGGGATTGGGAATTGGGAACAGACATCCAATTAGGGGCACGAAGTGCTCCTAGAGAGCTCTTGATTTGGTTTGTCCCCGCGTCTCCGTGTCCCCGCGTCCCCGCGTCTCCGCATCCCCGCGTCTCCGCATCCCCGCGTCCCCGCGTCTCCGCATCCCCGCGTCCCCGCATCCCCGCGTCTCCGCGTCCTCGCATCTCCGCGTCTCCGCGTCCCCGCGTCCCCGCGTCCCCGTGTCCCCGCGTCTCCGCATCCCCGCGTCCCCGCGTCCCCGTGTCCCATAAAGTAATTGCCGCCACAGCTTAGGCTTCGCTCTCTTCGTTACTCTCTGCCTTAGGTTCCACTTCTTCTTCCTCAACGTCCAATGCTTCGCTCTCTTCTTCTTCGTAGATGTCTTCCTCTGAATCGGAGTAGTCTAATTGGTCGTCAAAATCTTCATAGTCTGGTTCAGTTTCTAGCTGACCATGACGACCTTCATAAATCGCATCAGCCAACTTACCTACTATTAGTTTAATCGACCGGATAGCATCATCATTGGCGGGGATGGGAATATCTACTAAATCGGGGTCACAGTTAGTATCCAGTAAGGAGACAATCGGTAGACTCAGTTTTTCACACTCCAGAATTGCGTTGTACTCTCGTCGCTGGTCTACAATAATGATCACATCAGGGACTTTCCGCATCATTTTGATGCCTCCCAAGTACTTCTGTAGCTTACTCAGTTCACGACGGAGCATTGAGCCTTCTTTTTTTGGTAGTAAATCCAGGGCTCCACTGGACTCTCGGTTTTCCAACTGCTTTAACCGTTCTACCCTGGTTTTAATCGTTTCCCAATTAGTGAGCATACCTCCCAACCAGCGTTGGTTAACGTAGTAGGCTCCGCAACGGCTCGCTTCTTGGGCAATGATTCCGGCTGCTTGCCGTTTGGTGCCCACAAAAAGAAATTTTTTGCCCTGTTCTGAGGCTTTGCGCATATAGCTATAAGCACCTTCCATCAGCTGTGCTGTTTGCACCAAGTCAATGATGTGAACACCATTGCGAGCCGTGTAGATGTAGGTATCCATTTTGGGGTTCCACCGACGGGTTTGGTGACCAAAGTGGACTCCCGCTTCCAACATTTCAGCTAAAGAAACGACTGGCATGATTTTTTTTACTCCTAGTTCGGGTTTATCCTCCATCCAGGCGCATTTCTTGGGAACATTCCTTATCTGTTAGGGTTGTAATCCACTAGAAACACCCGAAACCCTGGATGTGCGAATTTTAGACAACTCTTCTACCCTAGCATATGATGACAGTTATATGCGATCGCTAACTTGTCACCATTACCATTCCACCTAACACCTAACACCTAACACCTAACACCTAACACCTAAACAGGGTTGCAGCGGATTTCGAGTATAAAGCCGTCGGGATCGTAAAAATAGATGCCACGGCCAGTTGGGCGACTGACTGGGCCATCATCAATAGGAACTTGATGATGATATAGTACGGCAACGGCTTGGTCAAAGATTTCTGGAGCAATATCAAAAGCTAAGTGATGAGCACGAGTAAAGGTTTGCTGGGGATCTGGCGATGGCGGTAGCAAATCGGGTTTCCAGAAGAGATCAATGACTGTGCCATCTGGTGTGATAAAGTTGGCAACTTGGCCAGCAGTTACCAAGGGAACTAGAGT
Organism: Symploca sp. SIO2E6; assembly: GCA_010672425.1. Lineage (GTDB taxonomy): Bacteria > Cyanobacteriota > Cyanobacteriia > Cyanobacteriales > Coleofasciculaceae > Caldora. Next base: position 263 of record JAAHGR010000572.1, on the reverse strand, counting down.
AGTGGGAACCTCGTCACCTGTGAGTTCGTGTAAACCGAGAATATTACCGTAGAAGTGACGAGATGCGTTGAGATCCCTGACATTTAAGGCGATGTGATGAACTTTGCGTAAACTTCCTGTTGACGACGGGCGGCAGTGCAGCGGTGGTTGCGGCTGGCAAAACAACCTTGCTAGGCGGGGCGATGGGCAAGGCCGCGGCCGTGCTGATCACCGGCGGGGCGATCCTTGGCGGCGTAGCGATGATGTCGAGCGATGAGGGCGCG
>JAAHGR010000571.1 GCA_010672425.1 Symploca sp. SIO2E6 | reverse complement strand
GTCAAACAATTGAAGATTGAAGATTGAAGATTTTAGATTTACCCCATAAATAAATTTAGGGGCTTGAGGATTTAAAGATTGAAGATTTTAGATTTATTCCATAAATAAATTTAGGGGCTTGTGACCGTTTTATTCTAAAATCTAAAATCTAAAATTTCTCTGGTCATGGGTAAGTTCTACCGTAGGGCGCTCGATAATCACCAATTAGGCAGAAGTCCTTGAGTACATCAAAAGAGACAGATACCGGACTTCTTAAAGAGGTCCGGTATTTGGGGATCTCAACCCACAAGCGATCGCTAGCAATAAGTAAGTTGGGAGGACTGATCGCGAGACCCAACAAAGCTTGCTAGGAGTGTTGGGTCTCGTTGCCTCGACCTAACCTACATCTATTTCATCATTTTAGCTATACAAGGTATCCGAAAAATGGGATGAGGGGCATCGATCATCATACTTCTACTTTAATTATGTAATAGATTATACAGATGTACGATCAGTTCAAATTGAAACAGTAAACAAGTGATGAGCATCAAATTACGATCTTGGTTCAGAGCAGGAGTCCTAGCAGTAATTCTATCCACTGCTTTGTTTCTAGGTTCTGGAATTGCCTATGCAGATACACAAGGGACTCCGGAGTGGAACGACTTGGTGGGGATATTCTCTGAAGATGGTCGAGTCCGGTTGGATGTCGGTATACGTGCGATGAAGGAGGAAGTGCCAGCATCCCACGAATCCTGGGCTACTCGGCTAGTGATCAAGCGTTTAGACGGACCGAGTTTTGGTCCTGTGGAGCCAGATCACCTCGTTGGCATCTTTTCTGAGGATGACCGAGTCCGGTTGGATGTCGGCATACGTGCGATGAAGGAGGAAGTGCCAGCATCTCACGAATCATGGGCAACCAGGCTAAGAATTGTTCCCTTGAATGAATTAGCACTCGGCTCAATTACCTACGGTACTGTCGTTGGGGTTTTCTCTGAAGATGGTCGGGTCCGGTTGGATGTCGGCATACGTGCAATGCAAGAGGAAGTGCCAGCATCGCATGATTCTTGGGCTACTCGACTCCAGCTCCGAAAGCTATTATAGCTTATGATTTAAGCTCGCTATAATTGGAGAGCCTCCCAGATACCCGACTTCTTTAAGAAGTCGGGTATCTTAACCTGCAAGCGATCGCTTTGCGTTTGAGTTGGTATCTGATTTAAAATACTAGCTATCGTTTCTGTTTATTCTCGATTAATAAATGGAACTTCGCCAGTAGGTGTTTCAATATTGGCAAAATCATTTACAATTGGCGATGTGTGTTGAATAAATCTGATCAGCTATGAGCGGCACTGATGAGGTTAGCTATGAACAGATGAATTAGCATGTCTCTACCATTGAATGACAATCAGTCCCATAGGGTGAATCTAATTAACCTCGCTACTCATTTGGGGGATATATTCAGTCCCAAGGCTGAGTCTCCTTACCTCGCTAACGCTAGCTTAACATCACCCAAAAGAAGGAAAACATGCCCTAAAAATATTCCTCAGGTTGGGGAAAAGGGGAAATTGGGGTTAGTAAACTATGCCTTTAGTATAGCATTAGGGGTCGGTAGTGCGATCGCTTTTTCTGGGAATTGTGCTTGGGCTCAGGTCACATCTGATGGCACGTTGGGTACTCTGGTTGACCCCAACTTAGCTATTACTGGTGGCACAACTGTTGGTGGTACTAATCTCTTCCACAGTTTCAGCAGTTTCAGTGTTCCCGATGGAGCCGTCGCTGATTTCCAAAATGCTACTAATATTGTCAATATCTTTTCTCGAGTTACCGGGGGAGTACAGTCGGATATCCTGGGTACGATTCAAGCTCAAGGAAATGCGAATTTCTTCTTGCTCAATCCCAGTGGTATTTCTTTTGGTCCTAATGCTCAGTTAAGGATTGGTGGTTCTTTTGTCGGGACAACGGCAAATGGTATCGGCTTTCCCGGTGGTGGTGAGTTTTCTCTAACATCGGCAGTTGATCCTAATAATCAGTTACTGACGGTAAATCCTGCGGCTCTATTCTTCAATCAGACTCCTACAGGGGCAATTACTAACCAGTCTACAGCGGGTCTTGAGGTGGGTACTGGTCAGAATTTATTCCTAGTAGGTGGTAATATTAACTTTGATGGGGGAGTTGTTCGAGCTCCTGGTGGTCGTATCGAGTTAGGTGGACTCGCAGCACCGGGGGAAATAGCAATTCTCAGCAATGGTAACAATTTTGGCTTGAGTTTCCCCGATGATGTGGCGCGAGCTGATGTGTTAATCGATAATAACGCGATCGTTGATGTGGTAGCTAACAACGGCGGCGATATTTTCATCAGTGCTGGCAATATAACAGTTTCCGGCGGCAGTAATATTTGTGCTGGGATTGGGACAAATGCCTCTTCTTGTGACACCCCTGGTTTTGGTAATGGAGGAGTTGGCGCTGAAGCAGGAAATATTTTATTTGATGCCACAGGGAAGGTGAGTATCAGGCAAAGCCGGATTGAAAACAATGTTAATCCTGGTGCTACTGGTAATTCCTTAAGGAATATTTTTGAGGCGATCGATAATGAGGAGCTATTTGGCTCTATCATTTTTGGTGCTGAGTCTGTTGAATTAACCGATGGTGCTCAAGTAAGTACTAGTACTTTTGGTAATGGGAGTGCTGGATTTGTATTTATCCAGGCTGATGGCGAGGTTTTGGTTGATAATAGTAGAATCCTCAGCAATGTGGAATCTATAGGTGTAGGTGATGCTGGTGGTGTCCTGATTCTGGCAAATTCCCTTTCTGTGTTTGATGGCATACTTACTGCTAGTACCTTTGGTCAAGGTAATGCTGGATTAGTAGCTGTCGAAACAACTGGCCCTGTCATCTTAGCAGGACAGAATACTGGTCTGTTTAGTGCCGTAGGAACTGAGGCTCAAGGCAATGCTTTCGGTATTTTGATTGAAGCTGGCTCTGTGTCAATGACCGATGGTGCTACATTGAATTCTAGTTCTTTGGGTCAGGGAAATGCTGGCATAGTATCTATAGAAACTACCGGTTCTTTATTCTTAGCCAACAGTTTTATTTTAAGCGGTGTTAGTACTACAGGGGTAGGTGATGCGGGCGGCGTTTTGATTGAAGCGGGTTCCGTGTCAATGACCGATGGTGCTACCATAACCACTCAAACTTTTGGTAGGGGAGATGGCGGAATAATATTTTTAGATGTTGCTGGTGCTGTCTCGTTGACAGGTAGTGGTACTCTTATTACCTCTAATGTAGAATCAAGCGCTACAGGTAGTACCATTGGCATTAGAATCAATGCGCGATCGCTATTTATGGATGGTGGTGCTGAGCTACAAGCTTTGACTCGTGGCGATGGTAATGCTGGAGTAATTCTGATTAATGCTACTGATTTTGTGGAACTCTCTGGAGTGAGTCCAACGGAAGGATTTTCGACAGGGTTGTTTACTTCTACTGAAGATACAGCTACTGGACCAGGGGGTTTTATCATCATCAATACCGATACCTTGCGTCTCTCGGATGGAGCGGTTCTCAGTGCTAGAACCAGGAATGCTTTTCAGGGTGGCGATATCTTAGTTAATGTCAACAATCTAGAACTAATTAATGGTGGACAAATCCTTACCACTGCCTTTGAAAATGGACGTGCCGGTAGGATCATCGTTATTGCTAGGGATCGGGTAACTCTCTCAGGGAGAGATGCCACCTTTGAAGAGCGATTTCTCCAAACCCTAACCCGCAACATTGCTCAGTTTGGTCCAATTCAGGGGCCATCGATTGCTCGACAAATTTTTGATAATGTTGCTCCTGGCTCGAGTGGTATATTTGCCAATGCTTCTGCTGGCTCTACAGCCGAGGGAGGAGGTATTGTGGTTTTCACCACAGGGTTGTTAATCGAAGATGGAGCAACAATTAGTGTCAACAATCAAGGATCTGGACCCGCCGGTGACTTATTTATCATAGCTCGCGACGTTTTTCTGAGGAATGAAGGAACGATTACAGCAGAAACGGCATCGGGACAGGGGGGGAATATTATCCTCGAAGGGGTAGAATTGATATTAATCTTCCTCAATAGTCAAATATCTACCCGTTCCGGTCAACCTCCTAATGGTGGCGATGGCGGTGATATAGATATTCTTGACACTAGATTTATCATATCTTCTGCTGGTAATGACAGTAACATCAGAGCCAATGCTTTCGATGGCGATGGGGGAAGCATCTTAATCTCCGCATCCCGCATCTTCGATCTTGCGAACAGTGATGATGATTTTCTCATTAGTAATGACATCACAGCAAGTTCTAGGTTTGGTAGGCAAGGTGTAGTAGCAATCAATGAGCTTAATCCTGACCCCACTTCAGGATTAACCAAATTACCAATCAACTTAGTAGACCCCACAACACTAGTTACGGAAACCTGTCCTACCCGTAGTAGCCTAGCTCAAGGGGAAAAAAGCCAATTTATCATTACTGGACAAGGAGGTTTACCCCCTGATCCCAATGCTGCATTTCCTGGTGAAGCAGTGGTAAATGATTGGGAAATTCCTAGTGAGTCAGTCCAAAAACCGGATTTCTTGAGGGAAAATGCCGATAGTTCCTTGTCATCTTCAGAAGAAACCCGGTTGCTGAGCAATACTACTGCTCAAGCACCAAACTTGATTGAAGCCCAAGGGTGGATATATGGAGAAAATGGCGAGATTATCTTCACCGCCAAAGCTGCCAATGTTACCCCCACTACTCTCGTGCTAAACTCTTCATCTACTTGTAATGAAAACTAAATTTCTCCTGAGTCCAGGTTATTTGGGTTTATTAATACTGGCTAATTGGCTAATCATATCTCCTAGTCAAGCGCAGACGGTTGATACTGGGGTTAAAGATATTTCCTTTCCTGTTACCCCTAAAGCTTGTTGGCAAACTTCCCCGTTAGATTTGGATCCCCCTAAATCCCCCTTAATAAGGGGGACTTTGAGACAAAGGGGGACTTTGAGACAAAGGGGGACTTTGAGACAAAGGGGGACTTTGAGACAAAGGGGGACTTTGAGACAAAGGGGGACTTTGAGACAAAGGGGGACTTTGAGTGAATGTTCTTCTCCATTATTACCAAGAGAGACTAATAATGATGACTCCCCCCTTGTTAAGGGGGGTTGGGGGGGATCTCTTGTTAAGGGGGGTTGGGGGGGATCTCTTGTTAAGGGG
>JAAHGR010000570.1 GCA_010672425.1 Symploca sp. SIO2E6 | reverse complement strand
AGGCAAATCGAGATGTAGCCGCGGCTCAAGTCGTATTGCAACGTGGATATACAGCGGTGGGGCACACCGCAGTGAATTTTGGGGAGGGCAAGCTACATGGGTAGTCCCAATGAACCAAGAATCCCCTTGCCTAAAGGCAGGGGAGCTGTCAAAAGTCTATCAGGATTTTCTCCGGCATATTTTGAATATCTAATTCCAGTCGAGTAAGTTTACCTTCACACACCAAAACCCCATGATAACCACTTCCTTCCTCCCGGAAGGATAAACTTTCCCCTCCATGAGCCATGACTGTTACTGATCCAATTTGCAGTTGACGGGAACTCCCATCTACACGAATTTTTCCCTCACTCAAAACATCAGTAATCAAAACTTGCTGGGTTGACTTCATCACTTTGATGATTAAGTGACGAATCTGAAACTTGACGATATCTGAAGTAACGATTTCAATTTTAATTCCCGGAGGCAAGCCAGTAATTTTGGGCAGGATTGCTGCTTGAGGTAAAATTTTGGTGGGACGATTTCTGGAGACTACCGGCGGTTCCAGGGAAATCCCATCCCTAACCCTACCCCATGCTTGGGCTTTGGCAGTGATTTGGGCACTAATTTTAGCCGCCTTGTCCTTATTATGCTGTTTGTGCCAGTAATCTTGCTGTTTGATTTTCGTAGCTAGCCAGCGATCGCGAGCAAATTGTTGTAATATCTGAGGATAGTTGCCGGAAATATATCTCTCGTAAAACTCTAAAGTATCGACGAAGGAACCGATTTTTTCTAGGGCAATGCCCAACTGTTCGATGAGCAGATACCTCTGCCATCTAGGGTTGGCGAGGATATGAGTCTTCAGGAATTGCTGATACCGTTGCCGCTGGGGTTTGGTTATCGCTTCAGGAGTCAGTTGGGAGAAGGCAAGTTCATAGACAAAGTAGTACTTCAAACCGATTTGTTCTCCTTCAGGACTCGTCAGGATTGGTAGATAAGTTTCTACTGCAGCGATCGCTTCTTGCCAATGCTGATGAGACAAATAGTATTTTAGCAGAATTGTTAAAGGTTTGCTCTGGGGTTGCGGTTGGCTAGCTAACTCAAAACAGGCTTTAGTTTTCGTTAAGTTATCTAACAAACTATAGACAATAAAGGCACTCATGTAATCTTTCTGAGCTTCGTAAGCAGGAGCAATAGCTTCTAACCATTGCAATTGGCGAGGTTTACCAGCCTGCTGCCACTCAGCAATCATCCGTTGATACTCTTGTGCCTGTTTCAGATAAGCCAAACCCTCAGGCATCCCTAATACTTCAGCTTTAGCCAAAAGGTAATGAGGTTTATCAGTAGCCTGATATTGTTCCCAAGATTGGACAGCTTGTTGATAATTCTTCCCTAAATAGAAACATTCACCAGCCAGAGAACCAATATCGAGATCTCCAGTAGCAGCCAAATTTTGCAACACCTCACCAAAGCGTTGCCATTCTTCAGTAGGTAAGGATTGCTGTTGGTTGATTAAAACTTCAATACGCTTGGCATACTCTTGCAAAGTATTTTGCCATTGTTTACTAAAAGGGAATTGGGAATTGGGAATTGGGAATTGAGAATTGGGAATTGGGAATCGAGAATTGGGAATTGGGAATTGGGAATTGGGCACTGGGAATTGGGAATTGAGAATTGGGAATTGGGAATTGGGAATTGGGAATTGGGAATTGGGAATTGGGAATTGGGAATTGGGAATTGAGAATAGTGTACAGTAAATAAAGTACCATATCAATTCTCCATTTAACAATTTAACAATTTAACAATTCAACAATTCAACAATTTAACAAAAAATTAGTAAATTCTCTAATTGCTTCAAGATCATTCTTCTCTGCTGCCATAAAATAAACTAAAGGACGAACTAAAGCCTGTTCCTTACTACTAACTGGATGAGTGAAATGTTGGGTAGAATTTCCCTTCTCCGCGTCCCCGTGTCCCCGCGTCCCCGCGTCTCCAAATCCCCGCATCCCCGCGTCCCCGTGTCCCCGCGTCCCCGCGTCTCCAAATCCCCGCATCCCCGCGTCCCCGTGTCCCCGCGTCCCCGCGTCTCCAAATCCCCGCATCCCCGCGTCCCCATGTCCCCGCATCCCCGCGTCTCCAAATCCCCGCGTCCCCGCGTCTCCTTCACCCCTACTAACTGCACCCTGTAACTCCTGCTGCTCATACCAATTAACTAATTCTTGCCAACACATTCCCTGCCAGAAACAATCCCATGCTTCATCTAGTTTACCTTGCTCAAAGAAGCGATTACCGGCAGCTAAAAACTGCTCTTCAAATTTTAAGGCCCAAGCCTCACAAACCTTGGCCTGATATGGATTATCTAGCCTGTGGTAAGCACCTTGAGCTCTTCTGAGTAACTCTGGATTGGCTGTGTTGAGGCCCTCGGTTTCAAAGGTTTGAGCGATGGAGAGCAAATCGTCTCCCTGCATCAGGGTGGGGTGAGTACCCAGACTAATAGTATTGATTCCCTGCTGCCAGTTGCGGCGCTCTTTTGGCTTAGATACCAATGCCAAAAATTTATCTAACTCAGTTTTATCAGTCGCCTGCTGCCACAACCGCTTTTCTCCTAAGGGTGAATCGACAATAAACAAACGTTCTGTTGCCCTACTAGTAGCGACATAAAGCTTGTTGAAGAAGTACTTTAACTCCTCCGAGGGGGTTTCTGTCCTTTCCCAGGCGTTGGGCGGACAGGCTTCACCAAATTTATAGAGGACAACTTGTTTAAATTCTAACCCCTTAGTCGCGATCGCGCTGAGTACATTCCAAGGGGTAGGGGCATCGGTTCGGATACCTAGACAATCCTTGAGCAACTCATCTTCTTGCAGATAATCCCTTTCTCCCCCTTGATCACAAGGTACAATAATCAAAGTATCTCGCAGATACTCCTGGAGTTGTTCTGGGGAAATATTCTCAGAGAGGATAAATTTTTGTGGCTCCCATTGACCGGGTTTTCTGGCTTTTTGGGGTCTTAGTTCGGGAATATTAAATAACACCTGCCGCCATAGCTGAATCAGATTATTGACTCCAACAATCGGGGCAATGGAACGATAATTGTAATCTAGTTCAGCAAAGTTCATCTCTAGCCCTAATTTCCCTGTAGGAAATAGAGGAGTGAGCACTTCATTATAGAATGCTGCCTTGAGACTCGCCCAACGAAATCCCGTAGGATTGAGAGTTTGTAGTGGATCTCCGGCAAAGGCAAAAGGTAAACTATCCCCATGCTGGTGTTCTAGGTCATATCGCGAGAACACTGACAGGCGCATAATTAACTGTAAATCTAGTCTGGTAAAATCTTGCGCCTCATCACAGAAAATAGCAGTATATTCAGGGCGGTAACATTTGAGTTGCAAGACCCTCCGAATCAGGTCTTGATCGTCCCATTTCCCCTCTTCTTTAGTATACTCTTCGTACCATCTCCACACACTGTTATAAATTTTCCTGAACTCTTCTTCGGAAACCGTCCGTTCTTTTTTCGGCACTTCTTGGTAATCTTCCAGGGGTAGGTAAACATCCCGCTCATCCAAATAATATCCTTTAATAAAAGTGCGAATAATTAGCCAACAGCGTTCTGCTGAAACATCATGCCAAGATCTGGCAGCAAATAGTTGCCGAAAACGATGGAAGGAAATGTAGTCAGCATCGTCAAAGCGCATTCGCTCTTCTGGGGGCAACAAATGCCACAAAAATTTTCTCAAGGACTGAAAAAAAGGACTAAGATCCGGTAGTTGCTCCAACTCTTCTCTCTTGGCTAAAAAACGGTGATGGGACACCAGTAAGGTGGTCACCCGCTCTTGAGCGACTTTGAGCAACTGTTGGTTATAGGCAAGAAACAGAGGGTGAGGTTTATCGAAAAAATCTTGTCCCTGTTGAGAGCAATGGCGCAGGTGTCGATGGCAGTAGTCAGCAAAAAGGTGAAACAGCATGGTAGACTTACCACTACCTGCCTGTCCATTCAAAAATAACGGTAGGGAAGGTTGAGAGGTAGAAACTGAGTGGAGAATGGCCCTCTCTTCTGCCGAAAGAGCCAGATTAGAGGATTCTTCATTCTCAATTGCTCGCCAACTATACTCATCGGCTAACAGATAACTCGGATAAGCACGTCGTGCGATAGAAGTTAAATCATCTAGCTTTAATCCGGAAAAGTTAGGGAACTCAGGGGAAAAATTTTGCTCATCAGACCCCCATGAACTTTCATTCATAACAAAGTCTGATGTCCCCGTTTCCCCGCGTCCCCGTGTCCCCGCGTCCCCGCCTCCCCGTGTCCCCGCGTCCCCGCCTCCCCGCATCCCTGCCTCCCCGTGTCCCCGCATCCCCGCGTCTTTCACCTTAGGAGTGAGCAAACCCCCATTCTGAGACCAGTTTGCCCTAACCTGGGCAATTTGTTCAGTTGAAGGCGGTTGAGCAAAGGGAGCCAACAGAAACAGAACCTGCTGGGGTCTAGCATCAGCAGTGGTTATTCTACTAAAAAGGACAAATTGCTTCCCCTTACCATAAAGCTTAACTCCTGGCCAAGCAGTATCTTCTCCCAGAGAAGTAGAACCATCGGCAATCTCAGTAATCAAGCGATTGTAAGTTTCCCAAGCCTGATCAATTTCCGGTGTCTGGAACCTCCTGAGCCAAACCTCACTTTCATAGATGACCACCCCATTGGTATCCATTTCCCCCCAACCTGGACGATCTAACCAAAATCTTAGATTCGGATCAAGGGGTTGAACTAAAGGCTGAATTGTTCCCGATTGAGCTTGTTGTGTTTTCAGCCATTGTCGCAGTTGAGTATCCTGGATTTGAGCCTCAAGAGGCTGAATACCAAAATTCTCGCGATCTCGCAAAAATTCTTCATACTGGCGATCCCCCCGTCGAAAGACTCTCAGCCAACAGAGGATTTGCTCGTTACCCAAGCGACGGATACAAGCAATCAATCGGAGATTCCCTTCCTTGCGCTTCAAATAAGGATATAGTCTCTCGAAACGAGACTGTACCTCATCAACCCTCATCGTCTCAAGTTCGGCACATAACCGATTCACTTGAGCCAAAAGACTACTTTGCCGTTCTACTTGTTCATTAAACTGCGAGGTGCGATATATGTACATCCAACCAATCTCCCCTGCCTCTATTTACCATTGTGAGTCAATTTGAGCCAGCAGAAGGCTACTCGGCAGAAGAATCGAGGGTTACAAAGCCTGTGTAGTAAGC
>JAAHGR010000057.1 GCA_010672425.1 Symploca sp. SIO2E6 | reverse complement strand
GCGGGTGAGTGCTTAATTATCGCGTGCTTGCCAAATTTCGGGTTAACCGCCTCTACGTTTGCGGTAATTTGTCCATTGATTCAGGTTTTGGTAGAGATGCGTCAGTTTTGTTGGGTTTCGCTCCGCTACACCCAACCTACTTGGGGCTTATTGAAAATATCAATTTGTGGTTTTCTTAATAACTAATGATACCAATGATTAATCTCCCATTGTAATATACTAGACGAAGATCAATCATAGGCGATCGCTTTATGGCTAGAAGACTCCCAGATTACAGACGAGCAGATGATAGCAATGAGTTTGAATATTTGTTAGAATATGGGGAGGTTAATAGTTCTGCTCAGAAACCTGCCATTCTGCTGATTGGTGGTGCAGAAGGAGGCACAGAAGGAGAAGATGCAGCTACCGAGTGGTTTCTCAAGCAAGCCAACTACGGAGATTATTTAGTCCTGCGCTGTGGTAGTCCTGGTAGCCAAGCACAGTGGGTTGCGGATAGTTACAGTGATTTAATTAATTCCGCAGCGGAACTATCGATTAACAGCCGAGACGCCGCTAATAACCCAGAGGTTGTGCAATATATCAAAGACGCTGATGCTTTATTTATTGCTGGTGGAGATCAGAATAAATACGAGGACTATTGGGAAGGAACGGCTACAGAAGCCGCAATTAATTACTTAATTAATCATAAAAAAGTTCCCGTAGCTGGAACCAGTGCTGGGATGGCAATTTTAGGAGACTATTACTATGCTCCTGCTCGGCGAGGATTACTGAGTTCAGAAATTTTGGACGACCCTTTTCATGAAAATACTCAGGATATTTTTCACAGCAATTTTCTACAAGTTCCGTTTTTGAAAAATGTGATTACCGACACCCATCTGGATAGATGTAATGACAATCATCCTGAAACCAGGTATGGGAGAATTTTCGGATTGATGGCCCGTATTATGCTCGATAGTAATCAACCCGTTGTTTATGGTATTGGTTTAGATGAAGGTGCTTTCGTCGCTATTGATGACAAGGGAATGGCCAAAGTTTTTGGCAATGCTTCAGATCAAGGCCAAGATGCTTATTTCTTACAAAGTAATGGTGCAGCACCAGAACAAATAGAGGCAGGAGAACCCTTAATTTGGGATAATGATGGAGAGGCAGTTAAAGTCTATAGAATTCCAGGCACACCAGAAGGAAGTGGCTTATTTGACCTCAATAATTGGTTAATTGCTTCTGGAGGAACTTGGGAATATTGGTTTACCACAGGTGGTTACTCTGGTTTTCAGCAAGAGAGTAAGTAGTGAAGGTTGTTATTTGTTATTTGTTGTTGGTCATTTGTTATTTGTTATTTGTTATTTGTTATTTGTTGTTGGTCATTTGTAAGGGTTTGTTTGCTTGTTATACCAAATCCGGCATAGATACCTCGGTTATGTCCTACCCTGTAGAGACGTTGCATGCAACGTCTCAGAGCAAGTTTCGCGGTTTTCTCAAAACGGGGGTGGTTAATCGGGACTTGGCATCATATCATGTCCGCTTAATTACCTATAATAAAAACTTCTCCGCGTCCGTTGCGTCAGCCTTAACGATAAGTATTCAACTGAATATGATATTACATGGGTCTGTTTCCTGTTGCCTGTTCCCTCGTTTCCACTGTGTAATTTTACTTTTGTCCTACTACTCAATATGCGTATAATAGTAAAAATGTTCTCCCCCAACTAGAGCAATGACAGAAGAAGAAATTAAAGCACTGATTCACCAAGAACTACCGATAGTCTTGCAGCAAGATCGAGACCTACGGGACTTTGTCTTGCGTACAGTAGAAAACTACTATGCTGGTAAACAAGAAACCGAAAGCCGCTTTGATCGGATTCTTGAAGAACTCAGGCGCGATCGCGAGGAACGAAGCCGCGATCGCGAGGAACAGAGCCGCAAGTGGGATGAACAGAGCCGCAAGTGGGATGAACAAGACCGCAGGTGGGAGGAACAAAACCGCAAGTGGGACGAAAATAACCGCAAGTGGGATGAACAAAGCCGCAGGTGGGAGGAACAAAACCGCAAGTGGGACGAAAATAACCGCAAGTGGGATGAAAATAACCGCAAGTGGGACGAAAATAACCAGCAAATTCAGCAAATTTTACTAGAAATCAAAAAACTTCATAATAAGCACGATAGTACTATCGGAGCATTAGGAGCCAGATGGGGACTCTATTCGGAAAGCTCTTTTCGCAATGCTCTCAAAGGAATTTTAGAAGACTCTTTTGCCGTAGAAGTACTCCACCTTACCGAATACGACAGTGCTGGAGAAGTGTTTGGCAGACCGGAACAGATAGAACTAGACTTGTTGATTAAAAATGGTTTGCTGATTATTTGTGAAATCAAGTCTTCGATGAGTAAGGCAGATATCTATACTTTTGAGCGGAAAGTACGCTTTTATCAAAACCGACACCAACAAACAGCAAACCGTAAGATCGTCATTTCGCCAATGGTTCATCCCAGAGCCCAGGAAATCGCTTCCGAATTAGCAGTGGAAGTCTATAGCTATGCAGAAGAATTGAGAATTGAGAATTGAGAATTGGGAATTGGGAATTAGGAATTGGGAATTGGGAATTGGGAATTGGGAATTGGGAATTGGGAATTGGGAATTGGGAATTGGGAATTGGGAATTGGGAATTGGGAATTGGGAATTGAGAATTTATCGTTTATGGCGTTAATGATTGGTAATTCTCGGCTACATTGGGCACTGTTTGCCAATGATACCCTAACCGCAGCCTGGGATACTAACCATCTATCAGTGATCGCAGTTGAACAGTTGCTTCAAGATTGGGCATCTGGAATTATGCCAGCAGCAATTTTAGCACCTCAGTTGGTTGAGCAACAAGGGGAACTTCCCAGTCAACTACCTCTCTACATCGCTTCAGTAGTACCAGCTCAGACCAAACTATGGCAAACCTATCCTACTGCCCAAGTTATCACCTTAGCTGACTTACCCCTTCAAGAACTTTATCCTACTTTGGGCATTGACCGTGCCTTAGCCGTATTAGGTGCAGGAGAGACTTACGGTTACCCGGTACTAGTGATTGATGCTGGTACTGCCTTGACTCTTACTGGTGTCAATTCCAAGCGGCAGCTCATTGGGGGAGCAATCTTACCAGGATTAGGGTTACAGTTAAAGTCTCTAGCACAAAAAACCGCAGCCTTACCAACCACTCAACTACCAAGCCAATTACCAACTCGTTGGGCAAGGGAGACACCTGGAGCCATTGAGAGTGGCGTCATCTACACAGTATTGGCAGGTATTCAGGACTTTATTAACCATTGGCAACACGAGTTTCCCGACACCAAGATTGCTTTAACCGGCGGTGACTCCGCAGTGCTACTGAAGTATCTCCAAACCCAGTTTCCCGAAATAGCAGTTGGGCTAATTGCCGATCCTCACTTAATCTTTCGAGGAATTGGGAATTGGGAATTGGGAATTGGGAATGGACAATTTAACAATTTAAATTAAAGAGCACTTCCAGGGTTTGCATTGCTTGTTGTCGTGCCTCAATATCTTGCTGTGCTCGCAGCTGTACCATCGGATCATGGAGAATTTTGTTGACGATTCCTCTGGTTAGGGCTTCAATCACTTCCTTGTGTTTTTCAGCAAACTCTGAACCTAAACGAGATAAGGCTTTTTCTAACTCTTGCTCACGAATATTTTCTACTTTACTCCGCAGAGAACTGATGGTGTTGACAGTTTCTAGCGATCGCGCCCAGACCTCAAAGGCTTGTACTTCCTCATCTAAAAGGATCTCCGCTTCCCTAGCCATCTGACGGCGGCTTTCCTGGTTTTGAGCTACTACCGCTTTCAAATCATCAACATTGAACGCCTGTACGTTGTCTAATTCGTTAACATCTGCTGCTACATTGCGAGGTACAGAAATATCAAATAACAATAATGATCTATTTTGGTCTAAATGAGTCTCCAATTTTGCCCGGTCTAACAACGGTTCAGTAGAAGCTGTGCTAGTAAATACCAGATCCGACTCAGTAATTACTTCCATCATTTGAGGTAAGAGATGCAGTTGTAGATTGGCATCGGCAAACTTACTGGCTAGTTCTTCGGCTCTACGGGTAGAACGATTAACAATAGCAATATTAGTAGCACCTTTTGCTAGTAAGTGTTTTACCAACAAGCACGACATCTTACCAGCACCAATAATAGCAATACGATAAGGTTCTAAGTTATGGACTTTCATCTGAGCCAACTCCACGGCAGCAGAACTAATGGAGACAGCACCAGTACCAATATTAGTTTCAGTACGGACTCGCTTACCAGCGGTAATTCCCTGCTTAAACAGTTTGTTGAGTAAACGTCCAATACCTTTGTGTTGTTGACCCAGTTTGTGGGTATTTTTTACTTGGGAGAGAATTTGACCCTCTCCTAAGACTAAGCTATCGAGACCAGCTGCGACTCGCATCAGGTGCATAATGGCATCTTGGTATAACAAGATAAACAGGTGGGGACGCAACTCCTGCAGAGGCTGTTGACCATATTCCGAGAGAAACTGGATCAATTCTTGAATTCCCCGTTCCGTCTCCGTGGCAACGATATAAATTTCTAGTCGATTGCAGGTGCTCAGTATTGCTACTTCTTCGATATGGGCATAGCCACACAGCTGAGCCGTCACACCCTGCAATTTTACTTCTTGAATGCTCAGCTTTTCCCGCACCTCCACTGGTGCTGTTTTGTGACTTAAACCGACGACTGCGATATTCATTTTTTCTCCCAATTATTTTTTCTACAGATGTCGCGATATTTGTCAAGCCAATTATGGCATATTTTAACTGGTAGGTGGTAGGTGGTCGATACTACTCGGGTTTTGCTCTTATTTCTCCCCACACCCCCCACACTGTAAAAGTTTCAGTCCATTTTAATGGACTTAAGCTATGAGCCGTGGACTTAAGTCCACGGCGGTTTTGACTTAAGTCCACGGCAGTTTCACCAATCTATGCTCTAACGAAGTTGCAGATTCTTCGGCTTTTTATACATATGAACTGTATCCACAAACCGAGCCGTCTGGGACTGACTCGAAATTACCAAACTCTGAGTCCTGGCACCGCCTGCGAAGAAGCGGACTCCCTCCATCAGGGTTCCAGGGGTAATGCCACAAGCGGCAAACAGCACTGTTTCACCAGATGCTAACTCCTCAGCCTTGTAGACCTTGTCAGGATCCTTAATCCCCATTTCTTTGAGGCGTCCAATATTGCTCTCTTTACTTTCGCCAATCAGACCAGTTTTGACGATCGCGGGATCATAGATGAGCTGACCTTGAAAATGTCCACCCAAGCAACGCATAGCCGCTGCGGAAATCACCCCTTCGGGAGCCGCACCGATACCCATCAAAGCGTGGATATTGCTGCCATCAAAGGCACAGGAGATAGCAGCTGAAACATCTCCATCACTAATCAGTCGCACCCTGGCACCAGCTTCACGAATTTCCTTAATCAGTTCATTGTGGCGATCGCGTTTCATCACCACTACCACTAACTCTTCAATTGAGCGTTCTAGACACTCGGAGAGAATTTGCAGATTTTCGGTCGCCGATTTGTTGATATCCACATGATTCTGAGCCGCCGGTGGTGCTGCCAGTTTCTTCATGTAAAAATCAGGAGCAGCAAACAAGCCTCCCTTCTCGGAAATTGCCAGTACTGCCATGGAACCTGGCTGTCCGTAGGCTACCAGATTAGTACCCTCGCAGGGGTCAACAGCAATGTCAATTTCGACTAATTCATCTGGATTGCAGTAAGCTTTAGCATTCTCTTGAGTACAAATGCCTACTTCTTCACCAATATAGAGCATCGGGGCATCATCCCGTTCCCCTTCCCCAATCACAATACGACCGCGCATGTAGATTTTGTTCATCCGCTCCCGCATTGCTTCTACTGCCACCTGATCAGCAGTATTTTTCTCGCCTTTACCCATCCATTTGGCTGAGGCGATCGCAGCCTGTTCAACAACTTCAATAATCTCTAGTCCTAGTGTGTTTTCCACGACACCCGTTCTCCAAATTGCTTGATTTTGCGAGGTTTCATGTATCTCTTCCAGTTTTCAAGTCTATCAGAGACTGGGATCACCTCAAAATCTAGTCCGCTATCGGTTTGTGTTAAGTTTTGCTGCGATCGCTATTTTTTCTTACTCTTGAGAAACACCGAGGCAGGAGGCAGAAGGCTCCAAGGCAGGAGGCGAGGGAGGAAGAAGGAGGTTCCAAGGAGGTTCCAAGGAGGTAGGAAATAGTGTTTCTCTTATTCAATTGGGGGCGCGAAGCGCACAAGCGGGAGCTCTTGAGAGGCAGGAGACTCCGAGGCGAGGGAGCAGGGAATGGGGAATGGGGAATAGGGAATGGGGAATGGGGAATAGGGAATAGAATAGTGGTGGGTCTCAATTCGGTATCTTCTTAGTTGGTATAGTAGGTGATCGCCTTCTTGTAAAAATCTTTAATTGGTTGTAATTTTGCTGATTTTTTGCTACTATTCAAATGATGGAATCTGTTGGTGAGACACGGGTGGTATAACGGTTGCGACCAGTATATTTCCCAGAAGCGATCACCAAACCAGCATTAACCTAAACCTGTAGATTCGGTGTTGGGTTTCGCTACCGCTACACCCAACCTACTTATTGCTAGGGATTAGTTGCGCTAACCTGGAGATGCTGGCAGGGCGGGTTTTGATTGGAATATTCGGGTTAAATGGCCTAGGTTATCCCTAAACCCGCCCCTACAAATGCCCCTACAAATGCTGTTTTGTTAAGAGAGGCTGTGCAATTCAGACATTACAGGCGCACACCTATTCCATTATTCAAATAATAGCCCAAAATCACAATAATTGCAACCGATAAAATATTAGAAAGGCGATCGCTTACAACACCAACTGCAAGTTTTAGATCCCCGACTTCTTCTATCGGTTTGCCCTGGTTAATTACAGGTTCTATTAAGAAGTCGGGGATCTTGGAGGATCAAGCGATCGCACAGATGTGAGAACTACTATATTTGATTTGCACCCCTACAATGCGATCATACTTTGAGTTTTACAATCAATAAAACATTGTTGCTCGTACTTAATCAGCTAAATAATGACCCATTCTACAGATATTACTACCTTAGCTCGCTGGATGGCCGCTGACTTTAGCAATCAACAGCAGGCATTTGACAATCCACCTCTATATGCTCATATCAGAGTTTGTATGCGTCCCCTACCTTCCTCACTACTAGATAGTCCGAGTTTGTTCCTCGAGCAAGCCTATGACTACATGCTCAACAGACCCTATCGGCTGCGGGTATTAAAATTAGTGGAGATAGATGGTAGTCTTAGAATTGAAAACTATAAGCTCCAAGAAGAAGAACCATTCTATGGTGCTTCCCGTGACTTAGAACGTCTACAATCAGTAAGAGCTGACCAGTTAGAGAAACTTCCAGGCTGTACTTTTAATGTAACCTGGACTGGTCACAGTTTCAAGGCGGAGGTGGAACCAGGTAAAGCTTGTCGAGTAGTGCGCAAGGATCAGGAAACCTATCTCGAAAGTTGTTTTGAAGTAGACCAACAACAATTAATCAGTCTAGATAGAGGAAGAGATCCAGAAACTGATGAACTAGTTTGGGGTTCGATTGCAGGAGCCTTTCACTTTGTCCGTTGGACTAGTTTTGCTGATGAGGTTGAAGTTAGGTGTTAGGTGTTAGGTATTAGGTGTTAGGTGATAGGTTTTTCTGCCAATTCCCAATTCCCAATTCCCAATTCCCAATTCCCAATTCCCAATTCCCAATTCCCAATTCCCAATTGAAAATGAACAAATCGCCACAACCACAGATGCGCACAGAAACTGATAGTATGGGGACAATAGAAGTCCCGACTCATCGTTATTGGGGAGCCCAGACCCAGCGATCGCTAATTTACTTTGCGATTGGAGATGACTTGATCCCGCCGGAAGTAATTAAGGCGATGGGGATTCTCAAGCAAGCCGCAGCTCAAACTAATTGTGAGTTGGGTAAGTTGCCGGAAGATCAAACTAAGTTGATTGTCCAGGCAGCCACAGAAGTAATTGAGGGGAAGCTAGATGGTAATTTTCCCCTCCGAGTCTGGATGACTGGTAGCGGTACTCAATGCAATATGAATGTCAATGAGGTAATTGCTAACCGGGGAATTGAAATAGCTGGGGGAGTTATGGGTAGCAAGCAACCGATTCACCCCAATGACCATGTTAATCTCTCCCAGTCTTCCAATGATACCTTCCCGACAGCAATGCATATTGCTGCTGCTGTGGCTATCAACCAAAGATTGATTCCCAAGGTAGAGAAAATGCGGAATGCTTTAGCTCAGAAAGCCCAAGCCTGGGCAAATATTGCTAAAATTGGGCGTACTCACCTTCAAGATGCAGTTCCCCTTACCCTTGGTCAAGAGTTTTCTGGATATGTTGCTCAACTTGATGATAATTTAGAGCGGATTAGGGCTATCCTCCCCAAATTATACGAATTGGCCATTGGTGGGACTGCCGTTGGTACAGGATTAAATGCTCCCAAGGGGTTTGCTGAAGGTGCAGTTAAGTACATCAGTGAGATTACAGGTTTACCCTTTGTCCCTGCACCCAATAAATTTGCCGCGATCGCGGCTCATGATGCTATGGTTATGGCTAGTGGTAGCCTCAAAACCCTAGCTTGTTCCTTGCTGAAGATTGCTAATGATATTCGCTTCCTCGGATCTGGCCCCCGTTGTGGTTTTGGGGAGTTGATCCTACCTGCTAATGAACCAGGTTCTTCGATTATGCCGGGGAAAGTCAACCCTACCCAATGCGAAGCAATGACCATGGTAGCTACCCAAGTAATGGGATACGACACCGCGATCGCGATTGCTGGTTCTCAGGGACATTTTGAGCTTAATGTCTTTAAGCCGATGATGGTATTCAACTTGCTTCAATCCATCAATCTACTAGCCGACAGTTGTAATAATTTTACCGACTTTCTGCTAGATGGTCTAGAACCCAACGGGAAGAAAATCAACTACTTCCTGCAACAGTCCCTGATGCTGGTTACTGCCTTGAGTCCGAAGATTGGTTATGATCAAGCTGCCGAAGTTGCTCACTTAGCGATGGAAAAAGACCTGACTCTGAAAGATGCCTGTTTAGAGTTAGGGTACATCTCGGCTCAAGAATTTGACGAGATTGTTGATCCCAGTAAGATGGTTTAAGTAGGGTTTGCTGAATAAGTCCAGTTACACAAGAGTTTTTTAGTCTTCAGAAACTAAAAATGAAAAGGGATAGCTGAATCCCTTGATATGGCTAGTTTATGCCTTATTTTTCGGCAATTCCATCAATGAATGAATTTTGAATTTTGAATTCGCCGTTAGGCACTTATTAGGAAACTTGGCAAACAATATGCCACAATTACCTTAAGGATAGCCGGAGCTCAAAGCACTATGCCCCTACTACTGAAAAAAACTACCGATCAACGAATTGTTCATCATGGAACATGGGAACAGTTTAAGTTAATTCAAAAAGGCTTTGATCGTTCTCCTGGAGTGCGGCTATTTTACTATGACGGGATGATCGAAATTCTTATGCCGGGACGTGAACATGAAGTTTTTGCTAGTATCATCGGCTACTTAGTAACCACCTTTCTTGTGGAAAAAGGTATATTCTTTCAGCCAACTCGAGCAATGACTCAAGAAAAATCAGGAGTTGTCTCTGCTCAAGCAGACGAGTCTTACTGCATCGGTAGTGTCAAGCCAATTCCAGATTTGTCGATTGAAGTCGTTTTTACTAGTGGTGGCATCAGTAAATTAGAACGCTACAAGGCTTTGGGTGTTTCAGAAGTATGGTTTTGGGAAGATGGATTGCTCCGGCTTTATCACCTTCGAGGCAACAGCTATGAATCTGTTGAGCGCAGTCAGCTACCCGGACTCAGTGCATTAGATCTTGATGTGCTCAGACGCTGCATTTTGATGGCAGAAACTGATGCTGGGGAAGCTATTAGAGCTTTCCGCCAACAGATAGAGAGTTAATCTCAGCAGGAAAAACTCTTGCATGAGATTTTGGTATGATATCAAATCCGGTGGAATAGTTACGCTTTGGTGACAACAAGGCAGAGGGCTCCAAGGGAAGAAAGAAGGTTGCAAGGCAGAAAGATACGATAAGTGTTTAGCTGGATTTGGTATGAAAGCTGAAAGCTGAAGGCTCTACTGACAGTAAGTTCTTTGAGCCAAAGTTGGATCAATAACAAAAGGATTTTCATTGCCTTGATATTGAGCAACCTGATGAGAACGAGTTATTTCTGCACTATCTACGGAGTCAGCAGCATTCCACCGACAAAGTGTTGTTTGTTGCTTAGGGAAAAAATTAGGATCTTCTGCATCGGCTCGAAACCGATAAATCGTATAGAAATAGAACATGGCACGAGCAACATCACCCTTTTTACTTTCTCTCGGCTCAAAAGCTTTATTAGTCAATGACTCACTAAATTCGTCGATTGACTCAGTTGGGATAGTACGCAACTCCTGTTCCTTTCTCAACCATTTTTTAGTCAAAGAATCATCAATTTCAGCAAAAGGACTATTGCCTCGTTCGCGATTGACATCTACCTGAGCAGCAAAAAGACTGTGTAGATCACTTTTCGCCGAACCTTTAGCTCCCTTACTTTGAGGATAAATATGCTCAGCGTTAATATCTTGTTGAAAGGCGTCTTTCCTGGGACTATCAGAATTGGGGTTAACCTTAATTGAATAATCGCTATAGATGCCAGTGACTACTCCATTTTGATTATCTATTTTGGTATAAAGTATATCTCTACCTTTTCGGTAACCAAGAGTTTTGTCTGGAGCATAATCCTTCTTCACCATTTGGAGCAATTCTGCTCCACGCAAATCCGGTCTAATTTCAGCAGCGAGGACAGGGAGAGGGAAATTCAGTATCAATAAGCAAATTAGGCATAACCTAATTATAAGTTGTTGGCATAACTGCATAAGAAACCGTGCTCAAAAAATTAAGTTTAAATTAATAATAACACTCTTGCATGAGGCTCCGAGGCAGGGCGATCGCTAATAGCAACAGATGGAAGAAACACTCCCTTTTAACTCTAATCCTAGAAACCGGGTTTCTCGTGAGGACAACAACTCTCATATCAGCATTTTACCCCAAGAAACCCGGTTTCTGAATCGGTATCCTAGGATTTAGGGGAATCGAAAAAGATTAAGCGATTATAACCAGCAACTTGGGTTAATACCAATCAAACAATAGGATTAATAAAATCCTCTGGATCTAAGGGCATATTATTCCGCCGAATTTCAAAATGTAGGTGTGGTCCTGTTGAACGACCTGTATTACCCATCGTACCAATGCGCTGACCCCTGGATACCTGTTCGCCGCGACTGACTTCCACAGTTTGTAAGTGAGCATATATAGTTAATAAGCCTAAGGCTGGATGATCGATGTAAATCACATTGCCAAAACCACCTCCACAACGAGGAACACCTTCTCGGCAATTGTTAACCACAATAGTCACTGTGCCAGCTGCAACAGCAAAAATGGGTGTACCTCTGTCAGCACCAATGTCAATCCCATTGTGATTGGGACGATTGGGAGACCTGAAGTCACTGGTTTTGAAGCCCCCACGCACCGGCTTGACCAATTGAGTACCAATGAGAACAGTAATCATCTCCGGTTCAAAATCTAGAGAATTACCCTCTGCTCCCATACCTTCGGCAATAATCTCCCGCTCTCCTCCTGTGCTAAATACTACTGGAGCTGACCATTGACCTTCAACCACCTTAACTGTACTCAGGGGGAAACTAGTGCTGCCAAAAGGACTATATAAACTGACAGTAGCTACTTCATCGGTGGCAGTTCCTGCTACCGTAAATGGTTGGTCTACTTCAAATTCATCACCCTCTTGCGGTTGAGTAATTTTGACTGACGGTTCAAGCACCTCATCAGGAGGTTCAGGATCACCAATTCCAGACAATTCATAGAGCCGTTTGAGAATGGCTAGGATCTTAGTGCCATAATCGGGATCTATAGCCCAACGCCCGGTTAAGTCGTTGACGGTGGGAGCAATTCCTCGGGTAACTAAACTAAAGCGAGGGTCTACGATTGGTGGCTTGGCAATGGGGTCAGTGCTGGCGTAAGCTTTCAGGTGTTGAATCTGGGCTTTTACTCCAGTGCGAGCATCGGCGAAAAAGGCTCCGTTGGCTCCTCCACCAATGGCTCCAATACCGGCAAAATTATTTTGGCTGGGGTCTACATCACCACCAAACCGGAGAAAGTTGGTCTCCAGACACATCTGGCAAAAAGCAATGTCATGATTGACTCCCTCATCCGCAGCTTCTTCGATGTAGATTCTGGGTAAGTCGGGAAATTTGCTGACAAAGTTCCCCTGATTATTGGCACGCAAAAAGCGGTTGAGGTCAGCTTCTGACGCCTTACCACTACTCATAATTTGATCAATCTCCTCCTGAGGATTGGCTTTGAGTAGCAAAGTCCTAGAGGTAGCATCCCAACCAATAGTGACATCAAATTGCTGTAGATCAACTGCTTTAATGTAGATCACACCACCTTGGCTAACTCGCCGAATATCAGTTTCCGGAGGTATTTCAATTCCTAGACCATCTACTAGGTCAACAGGAACATAGGAATTACTATTTACTAGAATGCCCTTGTCTGGGTAAGGTTCTCCATTAAGTTCAATACCAATATTGGGGAAGACGGAGCCTTTACTCCTGAAGTTTTCGATATCCCGGTAAGCAATTAGACCTTCAGCGATGCCTTGAGCAAACTGGCGGCGTTGATTTTGCAGTAGGAGCAAGTCTTGCAGATTATCCAGAAAACACAACTCTAACAGGAGAGAAGGTATTCTAATCCGGCGAATAAAGCCTAAACGACCAACAAAGGTAGCTGTGTCTGGCTTCGCTCCCCGGTTGTTCAACTCCGGTACTTGTTGCAACAGACTATCTAAGATCAGCTTGGCATCCCCCTGGCGTTCATTATTGCCTTCAATATAAAAACACTCTGTCCCTCTTGCTTGAGAGTTAGCGGCGTTGCCGTGGATTTCCAGTGCTACATCCCCAGATACCGCCCGGGCATTGATCCAGCTAATGGTTGGTCCAAGGTCGATTGTATCAGGCACCGAGAGAAAATCTGTGCCTGCCTGTAAACCTTGTGATTCGAGTTCTTCTATGATCAAGTCACGGGTTTTGATCATTTCTTCTGCTTCTGTCGTCCCGAGAGCCGAGGATGCTCCAGGGTCTTGAAAATAGTGACCTGCTGAAATAAAGATTTTTCCCATCTGATTGGCCGACAAAACTGCTATCGATCATACCGGTGTTGTCATCCCATAGCTAGGGTTTACTGGATAAGTAACAAGTAATAAGTAACAAGGAATATTGAAACTCTTGTCTGGCATGGCTTACACACCCATGCATCAAGCCCTAGCTAGAGGAGCTTAGGAAGATAATGCAAAAGAAGAAATAACAAGAAAAAGAGAGATAAAGCTGATTTTTTCTTCTTTTTGGGGAACTTTGAGCACTATTGTCTGTTCCCTTGATATGATGATCACTGCTGACTGAGCAATTATTTATCTCTTAAAACACTAGACAAAAAAACGATCATAGGTATATTACCAAGCAATCGTCACCAACGGTTGTTAATCTAAGTAAAATGACTAATTGCTAATCGTAAGATAATGACTGAAGCAACAACAGTTCGTCCTAGTAGTACTACTCACACCACACCGGCAATTCACTATCAAGTAGCAATGCCTCAACCAGAATCTCACCTGTTTGAGGTAACCCTGCGGGTACAAGGCTGGCAACAAGGGGTGCTAGATTTGAAAATGCCGGTTTGGACTCCGGGTTCTTACCTGGTTAGGGAGTATGCCAAACATCTGCAGGATTTTTCTGCCAATCTTGGTGATGGGAAGCAGCCTTTGCCTTGGCGTAAGGTTAGTAAAAATCACTGGCAAGTTGAGACAGCAAGGACTTCAGCTATCACAGTACATTACCGGATCTTTGCCAATGAATTAACCGTGCGAACTAATCATCTGGATGCTACCCACGGTTATTTCAACGGTGCTGCTTTGTTCTTGTTCATCCCAGGATTAGAGCAACAGCGGTCTTGGATCACTATTGTACCACCGCAACCAGACTGGCGGGTTACGACACCTTTGCCACCAGTATCACAGCAAAGTAACACCTTTGAGGCAATTGATTTTGATACCCTGGTGGATAGTCCCTTTGAAATTGGTGGGCAACGGCTATATGATTTTGAAGTGCTGGGAAAATCTCATCAACTGGCAATTTGGGGACGGGGTAATGCTATTCCAGAAAGGATCATTGCTGATACCAAGAAAATTATTGCGGTAGAAGCTCAGTTGTATGGTGGTTTACCCTATGACCATTATCTATTTTTGCTGCATCTCTCAGCTCAGGGTTTTGGAGGTCTTGAACATAAGTATAGCTGTTCGTTAAATTTCCCCCGCTTTGGTTTTCGGGCAAAGGAACAGTAC
Source organism: Symploca sp. SIO2E6 (assembly GCA_010672425.1). Taxonomy (GTDB): domain Bacteria; phylum Cyanobacteriota; class Cyanobacteriia; order Cyanobacteriales; family Coleofasciculaceae; genus Caldora. The sequence continues at coordinate 7,646 of JAAHGR010000057.1, read as the reverse complement.
AATCGGTTTATGCAACTGGTGGCTCACGAATTTTTTCACCTGTGGAACGTCAAGCGGATTCGACCGAAAGCTTTGGAAGTGTTCGATTATGAGCAGGAGAACTATACTAGTTGTCTGTGGTTTTGTGAAGGGGCAACGAGTTACTATGATTTAGTGATTCCCCAACGAGCCGGTATCTATGACACCAAAACTTACTTAGAAGGCTTGGGTAAAGAGATTACCCGTTTGCAAAGAACTCCAGGTCGTAAAGTACAGCCAGCAAGTGAGTCGAGTTGGGATGCCTGGATTAAACTCTATCGCAGGGATGCTAATAGTGACAATTCCCAAATTTCCTACTACTTAAAGGGGGCAATGGTTTGTTTCCTTCTGGATTTGCTGATCCGTACCCGTCATGGAAACCAGCGATCGCTTGATGATGTGATGCGTCACCTGTGGGAGCAGTTTGGTAAGCGAGAAATCGGTTATACTCCCCAACAGCTGCAAAGGGTGATCGAATCAGTAGCAGACGTCAATTTGAGTGATTTCTTCGGCAACTACATCAACGGTACCACGGAACTGCCCTTTAATCAATACCTCGAACCCTTTGGTTTACAGGTAGTTGGTGCCCCAGAGGAACCAGTACCTTTCCTCGGCCTGAAAGTGAAGCACAAGCAGGGTAAAGAATTAGTCGAGTTCGTTGAAGCCATGTCCCCAGCAGGGTTAGCAGGAGTAAATGCTGGTGATGAATTGCTAGCCATTGACGGGTTACGAGTAACTGCTGAACAGCTGAGCGATCGCCTGAAGGATTACGAGGCTGCTGATATCATTGAGCTAACTGTGTTTCATCAAGAAGAACTGCGCACCTTACCAGTGACTTTGGGAGCACCGCAACCCAGTCGCTACCAGATTGTCTCAGTGGAGAATCCCACCGAAGCTCAGAAACAGCACTTTGCTGGCTGGCTAGGAACTTCTTTGGGATAGGCCATGTTAGCTATCAGCACCTCAGCTGAGAGCTGACAGCTGAATGATATCATACTATTAGCCTCCAAGGTTTAGAAAGAAACATGCATAACTTTTTACCATTTGCTTACTTCCAAAATCAATTTGTCCCTTTTAACGAAGCAAAAATTTCCATTGCTACCCATGCCTTGCATTATGGAACTGGAGCTTTTGGAGGACTGCGAGCTATTCCTGACCCCCAAAATCCTGAGCAAGTACTGCTCTTCAGATTAGATCGTCATTGCCAAAGATTAAGTAGCAGTGCTAGGCTACTGCAATATGATTTACCAGCAGCTAAGATAGAAAAAATTATTGTTGAATTTATTCAAAAAAATCAACCAGATAAGTCTTGTTATATTCGACCTTTTATCTATAATTCTGGGTTGGGAATTTCTCCAAGACTGCATGATATTGAGAAAGACTTTTTTGTTTATGGTTTAGAGTTAGGAGATTATCTCTCTCCTGAAGGCGTTAGTTGCCGCATTAGTTCTTGGTATCGACAAGAAGACCGCAGTTTACCTCTAAGAGGGAAGATTAGTGGTGCCTATATTACTTCTTCTTTAGCCAAAACTGAAGCTGTAGAATCTGGCTTTGACGAGGCTATTCTCTTAAACTCCCAGGGTAAAATTAGTGAAGCTTCGGGCATGAACGTGTTTGTCGTCAGAGCCGGTAAAATGATTACTCCTGGATTTAACCAAGATATTTTAGAAGGAATTACCAGAGATAGTATTATTACCATCGCTAAGAACTTGGGAATTGAGACAATCGAAAGACCCGTTGACCGCTCCGAACTATTAATTGCTGATGAAGTTTTTCTCAGTGGCACAGCAGCAAAAATTGCCCCAATCAAGAGAATCGAAAACTATGAATTGCCCAACACTCGGCCTATAACTGATCAACTTCAAGCAAAACTAGTAGCAATTACCGAAAATCGAGAACCTCATTACCAAGATTGGGTATATGCAATTTCTAAGTAGGGCTTGGGAGAATAAGTAACAAGTAACAAGTAACAAGTAACAAGGAAGGAAGTATTTATCCCAGTTTTGGACACTTGCATCCCCCAAGGTTACCCAGGGATTTCCCTCCGAAGGTGTGAGGTTCTTGCTCAAAAAACTTGCACTTTCACTGTGGAATCCCAACATAAACTCATTACTCATTACTTATTCAGCAAACCCCAAGTAGGGCTTGCTGCGTGAGCATTAATCCCCTTGGGGATATTCATCCCACAATGTCGTGGTTAATCGCAAACTTTGGTGATTACCATCCCCCAAAATTAGATGATCTAACAGAGGAATACAGAGTAATTGTGCTGCTTGTAATAGCTGTTGAGTTAAGGACATATCTTCCCGACTAGGTTCAACAATGCCAGTAGGATGATTGTGAGCAATAATCACCCGTGTTGCTCCTTGACGTAGCACTTCTCGGAAAATATCCCGGGGATTTGCCAATGTCTCAGTTGCTGTTCCAATGGTGAGTACTTGGGTTCCTAGTAAGCGATTTTTGGCATCAAGTAGCAAAACTGCAAATCTTTCTTGGTTTTGCCACATTAAGTCGTGACTGAGGGCAGCTGCTGCAGCTGCGGGACTATCAATTATCGTGCTCTCTGCTGGTTTAGACAGAAATGCTCGCTTGCCTAGTTCAACTGCTGCTATGATAGTTGCTGCCTTGGCTTGACCAATGCCATGAATTTGGATTAACTCTTTGGGACTGATGTCCCTTAGTACCTCTAAAGGGTCTCGTTGGTGTTTGCCTAATTCCTGCAATATGTGTTGTCCCAAACCTACTGCTGAGAGCTTTCCTTTGCCTTGACCCGTTCCTAACAAAATTGCTATGAGTTCCGCTGTTGCCAGATTTTTGGCTCCTAGAGCCATTAATCGTTCGCGAGGGCGCTCACTTTGTGGTATGTCGGCAATTCTCAGGCTATAAGTCATATACGAAAATTAATAAAGATTCAACCTTTTGGGGATTATCTTTATTTATCCCTTGTTAAGTCCCTAAAATGATATTCAGGCCACAAAATATTTAATAATTTGGCTGTAGTTGCCTATATATAGTACATTTTGCTGTAATTTATCACCAGGAGAGAGTATTTCTACCAAAATGGGGAGACGGGGAGATGGAGAGATGGGGAGGACAAGGGAGATGGGGGAAAGAAAGAGTGAGCAATTACTCAGTAGTATTAGCCTACCAGCTTTTTTCCCTTAGAGCCTTCTGGCACTAGAGACTCAATGCCAAGTCGTCTAACTGATGAATATTAGCAGCTTTGAGCATGTGATAGGTAATCAGCAGCTGCGTCATTGCCAGGGGATAACTCTGGAGCGTTTCCCCAGTTGTACCGATTACTTTGCCAATGTCTTGATTGCCTTCAAGACTACAGAATTTACCTAAGAAAGGCACTTCATTACACAACATTCGTTCCAGTTCACTTACCTGCTCACTGGTAGCATGACCATCGATTTCCAGTACATCGACCGGTTTACCCATATCTCGATCAAGTTCTAAGCGAATGGCTGAACTCAGATGAGTGCTACTGGGGTTAATAATTTCGGCCAAGTCTGGATGGGGTATAGTCGGTCTGAGTACTAGTTTGACATTAAGCAGTAAATCGCTCTGTTGGGAAGCATCTTCAGGAGGGTAGAAGCTAGTAACAATATCTGAGAATTTGCGCTGGGGACGGATAAACTGCTCTGAATCAGATTCACGCTTTCTGAGTTGTTCGAGAACCTGTTCTTTGTTATAGCCTCGCTTATAAGTATCCCGGTTGATTTTCCACTGAGTCCTGAGAGACTCCGGTGGAGCCAAATATACTTTAACGTCATAGCACTCCCTCGCACCACGGGTAGAATAACCCAGTAATCCCTCAACAATGACAAACTTTCTCGGCTTGATATATTCTGGTGGGTCGAACATACCGGTACTGTGGTTGTAAATCGGTTTGAGGATTGATTGTCCGGTACGTAGCAGTCCTAGGTGTTGCTGAATGATATCCAGGTAGTTACAGTCGGGATGCAATGCCGAGATTCCCAGTTCTGCTCGCTGCTGGCGATCGTAGCGGTGATAATCATCTGTACAGATAACCGTGACATCTTCTGGACCCAATACTTGAGCAATTCCTTTGGTCAAAGTAGTTTTGCCAGCGGCGCTATCACCGACGATACCAAGGATAATAGGGCGATTAGTCATGGTTTTTACTACAGCTGAAACTAGTTGATCCGTTAGTTTTCAAAGTACAGCTCGTACACTTTGATTTTTTTGAGAACGTAATACGACTATTGTCTCACACTTTGTGGTTAATTTTTGCTTTATGTAATATTTTATGCTGTGGGAGCCTTCAGCACCTCAGCTATCAGCTTTTTGGCTGAAGGCTGAGGTACTACTATTTTTTACTAGCAAACTCGGTGGCAATCTCATCGGTTTTTGCGGCCATGATAAAGTCGTTTTTGTGTAGATTGGAGATAGCGTGAGTCCACCAAGTTACAGTTACCTTGCCATATTCCGTTAGCAAGGCTGGGTGATGTCCTTCCTGCTCAGCAGCATTTCCCACAAGGTTAGTAAAAGCGAGCGCACTTTGAAAATTAGGGAAGTTGTAGCTACGCTCTAAGCGCAATTCCCCTCCTAGTTCGATTATTTCCCAATCAGGAATCTGAGCTTTGAGGTGGGCAATTTCTTCCTGGGTAACTGTTGGAGCATCCTGGTTAGAGGGTGAGCACTTTTGTTTGGTCAGTTCTTCCATGGTGATTTTTCCTGTATAGGATTGCTGTATCGTACTACTAGTATGCAATTTTCACAAATTATTCACAAAAGCTTTATAGGATGAATATTACTACGTATTTGATGATGAAGACGCAATGTGGGAATGCTCCCATGTAAAAAGAACTAAAAATAGATATTTTATTGTGAAATGCTAGTCTACAATAAGCTTGCCGTTGATCCTAATTCTTGTGCCGTCACTTATGATGGTAAGATTGTCAGATTACATCCCAAGGAATATCGGCTATTAAGGCTATTTTTAAAATATCCTAATCATGTATTAAGCTATGATGTCATTATAGATAGCCTGTGGGATGATGATAATATTCCCACTCATGGAGGTGTAAGAGCACATATTAAAGGTCTGAGAAAGGCCCTAAGAGAGGCCGATGCTACTGAAATAATTATTGAAACTGTTCATGGACTAGGCTACCGCTTAAATCCTTTAAATAATCAAAGTTCCATGATTGGCACAATTTCACCTCCTGTTTCTGTACTGAAAGATTTCATCAAGGCTAAGTCAATAGAGTATCTAGTTATTGATACAAATTTGATAATTAAAGCCATATCTCCAGGCGTCTTGAATTATTCTGACTATCCCAAAATGATTAAGATAGGGAGTCCCTTGCAAGAAGGCTTTCCAGAGTTTATAGGACTTGAGGATTCTTTATTGAAAGTTATCCAGAAAGAGTCTAAAAGTTTTGCATTGAATGGGATTGCCAAAGCAGCTAATCCTGAGCGACCGGAATATATTAACTTTCATGCAATTGCCGATGAATCTAAAACTTTTAATTCCCAGCAACAACAGTTTTTGTTCATCTTCTTTGAAGATGCTTCAGAAAACATGATTTATAGGCAACAATTGGTTCAACGAGAAAACGAGTACTTTTTACTACTTACTACACCGGAAAAGTATCTGAGTGTTGGAAATAATGAGTAATGAGTAATGAGTAATGAATACTCACACTTCAACTTTCTTATTTCCCCTTTTCCAAAGATAACTCGAAAGTAAATTGGTGATTATATGAGCTACAATAGGCACTAACAAATTGTCAGTTGCTACAGCACCCAATCCTAGTAGTAAGCCTACTACAGAAGCCCAAATCACGTAAGGCCACTGTTGCGAACCGCTCAGGTGCAAAAGGCCAAATAGCAGACTAGTGGCAACCACACCAACGGCGTTCAAACCAATAGCTGGCAACATTACACCCCGAAATAATAATTCTTCACTCATACCGGGCAACAACCCCAGCCAAATTAAATCTGGTAAAATTAAAGGCTTGAGAACTAACTCCAAATAAAAGTCAGCACTTTGGCGGTAAGCAGGCCAAAGGCGATAGACTAAGCTACTAGCAGTGGTAATTATCACCGCCATACCTAACCCTAAAAGTATGGCTTGAGTTGTAAATCTGACAGGTAGGAGAGTGACGGAACCAAATTGTAGCCAGAGTTTGGCACAAAATAGTAACACGACAGCGGTGACACCCATGGCGACTAAAACTTGGGTGCGAGATAAGGGTTCGATGTCAGGATAATCGGGAAGCTGTTTTGCCACTACAAACTCGATAAATGATGCAAGGACGATAGAGATGGACTCAGGGCATCAACACTAATGCCAGCACGATGAGCAACCAGGAAACCCAGTGCCTCTAAATAAGAGTTTACTCGCATTGCTTTAATTCCTAAATATTCTGGAAAAACTTGCATGGAGGTTTGGTTTTCCTCAACGGCAATAATCTGGGCACCCGATTGACTAAAATGTAGCAGAGAACTCCCTCCACAAGCGGTTGCTGGTATAACTACAGCATCAACTGCTTCTGCCCAGATATCGACTGGATCTGAAGAGATAGTGCTGCTAGGGGAAACAGTCTCATAAGTAGGTAATTTTACCACAAATTGGGGAGCACGACTAAGTCCGACCAAGATACAGGGTAAGAAAGTATAACCCAATTCTTCAGCAGCAGAGCGAGGAGACAATTCGGGATCGAGGGGTAGAGGCATTAGCGCTGGTGCATGAGCACAAGGGATTTGAAAGGTACGGACTATGAGGTGACTAATTACAGCTTCGGCACCGGCAAGGGAATCTACTCCCTGTCCATGACGGTAAGCTTGCAGTGCTTCGTCATCTGTCTCATCAGGGAAGCGGGCAACAACCGCGATCGCTTCTGCTCTTGCCTGTTTAATTAATACCTCCGCTGCTCGTAACAAACTGTCTGGATTACCTATTGTACCCCAACTCGCCCCCGATGCTGCTGTCCGTAATTCCACTTGTAAAGGAGCATCTGTCAGTAGGTAGTCTGTTAAGTTGAGTCCTAAAGTGGCTCTGGTGGCATCGGCTGCCTGAAGGTGTCTGAGGCGCAAGTCTGGTTCAATACCTTGGTCGAGAATTAATCCTACTCGGTTCTGATGGACTGGGCGCAATCCCCAACCACCAGCGGCAAATTTGTCCATTCCATAGCCTTCCACATAGAAAGCGTTGGGTAAATTCCAGTACAATTGGGCACCGTTGAGAACATTAGGATGAGTAATCAAGCGATCGCTAATTTGTGCGATTGCTCTTGCTACTGGTAAGGCATCTCCTGCATAGCCACCAATTGATGCTCCAATACCGGTGGGGATAATTAAGACGACAGTGTAGGGACGCTGATTCACTCAGGAATAGGTGGTAGGTGTTAGGTAGTAGGTGTTAGGTAAGTTTAAAGGCTTCTGGTCTTCCACGATAACAATTGCCTCCACCTGAGCCTTCTGCTGCTGGGTATCCACCGCCGTAACTGACCAGCGTAGAGGTTCTCCCTGTTTTTGCAGTTGAGCCTCAATTTCTTGATGCAATTGAGTTGGCGATTCCTGGAGGTCTATTTCTGTAGTAATAAAATGTGTTGTCATTTATTTGTTGTTTGTTGTTTGTTGTTTGTTGTTTG
>JAAHGR010000569.1 GCA_010672425.1 Symploca sp. SIO2E6 | reverse complement strand
TTTTAGTAACATTGTGAGATTATTGTCGCTGATGCCTTTTGCCCACCCTACACTGGTGAAGGCGATTGCCTACGATACTGACTCTACAGGCGCACACCCATTCCATTATGTAAAAGAGTACCACAAAATCAGGAATTCGTCTAGAGCGTCTTGTTTCCCTACACCCTACATCCTACACCCCACACCCCGCTTACTTTTTAAGTCGCTTGTCACCCCATGAGTCTGACAAGACAAACCCGGTTCCTTGACCGGCTCTCTAGTACTCCGTCAATCAAGAAATGACTGATAAACTCTCTCTCCGCGTCTTCGCGTGTTCGCGTCCCCGCGTCCCCATGTATAATTGGAGACGAGGCGGGGACGCAGGGACGCGGGGATGGGGAATTTTAGGGAAAATAGGGTACAACCGCCGAAATTTCTGCCAAGGCATGAACTTCCTGAGAGCAGTACCCTTGCTACCCTTGCCTCCCTCTTTCACTTGTCCCCATTGGAAATCGACATCCTCCTCCTCTGTTTGGGAGGGGAAATTGAACCCGCTATCGCCCAACTCTGTGCCGATATCCAGGGCAATCCCCAGCAAAAAGCCCCCACCCTCGGACTCGCTCTGGGATTCTTCCCCCATGCCAATTTATCCGTACTCTCTCCCCAAAGCCCCTTGCAACGGTGGCAATTGCTTCAGTTTGAACCGGGCTTAACCCTCACCCAAGCTACCATGCGTCTCGACAAACCTATCCTCAGCTACCTCTTGGGTGAGATGGCTATTGATGAATATCTCTATGGGATGGTACGTTTCCCTAATGCTTTGCTTGGGGAGGTGGGGGGAGATGGGGAGATGGGATATATTAAGGAAAAATTCGCTTACTCCTGTTGTTACACCGCTGCTTTCTCCTTCCCATCAAGCCCTTGCTAACCAACTTCGGGATGCCTGGGAGTTGGCGGAGTTTCCCTTGCCCTTCCTCCAATTATGCGGTGGGGATGACGCTGCTAAGCTTGACATTGTTAATGTTTTGTGCTATGGCCTCGACTATGACTTCGGCATCCTCTCCACTGCCCTCTTACCCTCCTCTTCCCAAGAACTCTACCAACTGCAACTCCGCTGGGAAAGGGAAGCGCTGCTCAACCAACGATTACTGTTCCTCGATTGCCAACCTTTGTCCTTCGCTGATAACGCCAGAGCCACTGCCATTCATTTCTGGATTGAGGGACTTAACACCCCCGTAATCCTCTCCTCCCTAGAGCGCCTCAACCTACCCCATCGGACAGTCACTAGCTTCGATGTGCTTCCCCTCAGCTTTCCGGAAAAAATGTCCCTCTGGTCTCGGCATCTCGGCGACAATGCTCACTTTCTCAACGGCAAGATGACCCAACTGAGCTACCAATTTAACCTCAACCCCTCGATGATTGAGGCTGCCTGTACTCAAGCCTTAGTTAAGGATCAAGAGTCTCTCGGTTCCTTCCTCTGGACATTCTGCCGTACCCAAGCCCGACCACGCCTCGATGACCTCGCCCAACGCCTAGAAACTACTGCTGTTTGGTCTGACTTAGTGCTGCCGGAACCTCAATATGAGATTTTGACAGAAATTGCCACCCAACTACAACATCAGTCAAAAGTGTATCATGAGTGGGGGTTTGCTAACAAGAGCGATCGCGGATTAGGATTGTGCGCTATGTTTCACGGAGCCAGTGGTACAGGGAAAACCATGGCAGCAGAAGTCTTAGCAGGGCAGCTGAATCTCGACCTCTACCGCATCGACCTCAGTGTGATCGTTAGTAAGTATATTGGGGAAACGGAGAAGAATTTGCGGCGTATCTTTGATGCGGCGGCAGTTGGTGGCGCAATCCTGTTATTCGATGAAGCAGATGCCCTATTTGGCAAACGCACCGAAGTAAATGATAGCCGCGATCGCCATGCTAATGTGGAAGTCAGTTACTTACTTCAGCGGATGGAAGCTTACCAGGGATTAGCAATTTTAACCACCAATCTGAAAAAATCCTTGGATAAAGCCTTTTTACGTCGGATACGTTTCCAAGTCGAATTTCCCTTCCCTAACGCCACCAACCGGGAGGAGATATGGCAACGGGTTTTCCCTCCCCAAACCCCAACGCAGGATTTGGACTACAAGAAATTGAGTAAACTACAGGTAGCCGGGGGACATATCCGTAATATAGCCCTCAATGCCGCCTTTTACGCAGCGGGTTCTGAGGAACCGGTAAAGATGAAACATCTTCACCAAGCAGCCAAGCGAGAATATCTGAAGATGGAAAAAATCTTGACTGCTGATGAGGTGAAAGGCTGGGTTTAGTTGTTTGTTGTTTGTTGTTTGTTGTTTGGGAATTGGGAATTGGGAATTGGGAATTGGGAATTGGGAATTGGAAAGAGAATTGGAAAGAGAATTGTTTCTCAAGAATCAATTGGGGGCGCAAAGCTTTCCCAGGCGAGCTCTTGAGAATCTAGACCTAACTGGGTTATCCAGCCTTAACTGCCCATACCGTTGGGTTTCGTTACCTCAACCCAACCTACTGGCGCGACACAGCTAAGGAATAAAGACTGTTCCTCAGAGTTGAGGCTATTATAGATCTGCTCTCACAGTTGGCTTGCTGCTGTGATCGCATACCTTACCTGCTCAGACCCTATAGACGCGCACCTATTCCATTATGTAAAATAATACCACGAAAATCCTATCAAGACAATTTCCTTACACTTTTGTGGAAAAATCCCTCAACAACAAATGACCAACAACCAACAACAAATAACAAATGACCAATAACAACTTCCTTCAAGATTTAGAGCGAGTTAATCGAGTGCGCTCTCAAATAGCTAGTTCTCTGGATAGTATGGCTGAAATACTTACCGAAGCTGAATCAGCAGGTAAGGATGGTTCTGGAGAACTTGGTTTTGCTAGAGAAATCGAAGATTTGGGTTTAGCTAGTCTAAATTTACATCAAGGAGTATTCCGATTGCTGGTTTTAGGGGATATGAAACGAGGTAAGAGTACTTTCCTCAATGCCTTAATCGGTGAGAACTTATTGCCTAGTGATGTTAATCCCTGCACTGCCTTGCTCACGGTTTTACGCTATGGCTCCGAAAAACAAGTCACTATTTATTTTAAGGAGGGGAAAGGTCCTCAACAACTAGATTTTCAGAGCTTTAAGCAAAACTATACTATTGACCCTACTGAAGCCAAGCAATTAGAACATGAGCAAAAGCCAGCATTTCCTGATGTTGACTATGCGGTTGTGGAATATCCCTTACCTTTACTAGAAAAGGGTATTGAAATTGTCGATAGTCCTGGATTAAACGATACCGAGGCACGGAATGAACTGTCTCTAAACTATATTAATAACTCTCATGCTATCCTCTTTGTCCTCAGAGCAGATCAGCCTTTGACTTTGGCAGAACGTCGCTATCTAGGTAATTATATTCAAGGTCGTGGGTTAAGTGTTTTCTTTTTGATTAATGCTTGGGATGAAATCCAGAAGGGACTAGTTGACCCTGATGATACGGAAGAATTAGCAGCAGCAGAAGAGAAATTGCGTAGAGTATTTCGAGCCAATTTAGCTGAATATTGTCAGGTAAATGGACAGGATCTTTACAAAGAGCGAGTATTTGAGGTTTCCTCCCTCAATGCTTTACGTCTGAGGATGAAAGATCCGGAAAGAAACCGGGTTTCTGATGAGGATGACCAAGAAGTCTCAGCATCTTTGAAGAAACCCGGTTTCTCTACTAGCGAGGATGCCCAAGAAGTCTCAGCATTCTCCCAAGAGCAAGACATTCTCAGAAACCGGGTTTCTCGCGAGGATGCCCAAGAAGTCTCAGCATTCTCCCAAGAGCAAGACATTCTCAGAAACCGGGTTTCTCGCGAGGATGCCCAAGAAGTCTCAGCATTCTCCAAGAAACCCGGTTTCTCCACCGAGACTGGTTTTCCAGAATTTATGGGAGCCCTAAATACTTTTTTAACCCAAGAACGAGCAGTTGCCCAAATGCGACAAGCCAGGACACTTGCCAGACTAACTTACAATCGTGTCCATGAATCAGTTGAGCGGCGCATCCCCCTATTGGAACAAGATATTCAGGAACTGCAAGAAAGGATTAGTTCCGTTGAACCAGAATTTGCCCAACTTAGGGAAATTTGCCACGAGTTTACTCAAGAGATTATCACCACTCGCGATCGCCTTGCACAATCTCTTGCTGATTCTTTCCGAGAATACATTTTAAACTTAGGCGACACTTTTGAATCAGATTTTCTCCCCTATCAACCTAATATGGGATTTTGGGATGCACTGCAAAAGGGAAAACGGGAAGAGTGTAATGCGACTTTCCAGAAAGCATTTGAGCAGTATATCAATGATAAAGTTGCTGCTTGGGAACTGACTGCTGAAGGGGAAATGACTAAATCCTTTGCTCAACTAGCCGAGAGTGCCGCTAGTTATGGTGCAACCTACACTCAGATAGCAGCTTCAATGACAGAGAAATTGATTGGACAAAAGCTACATCCTAAGGCAAATATAGATCAAGAAGACAACTCACCAACTTGGGCTAGTTGGGCATTGGGTCTCTTATCCCTAACTTCTGGTAATGTAGCTGGTGTCGTCCTCGCTGGTGCAGGCTTCGATTGGAAAAATATCTTAGTAAATTGGTTTGCTGTAATTGGTATCAGTAGTTTTTTCGTAATTTTTACTGGTATGTTTTTTGGACCAGTAGGTTTAGCCTTGATGGGATTAGGTATTGGAGCCTTACAAGTAGATCAAGCTCGTCAAGAATTGATTAAAGCTATTAAAAAGGAATTTGTCAAATACTTGCCTCAGTTAGCCAACGAACAATGGGAGACAGTTCATCAAGGGGTCAAGGATTGTTTTCAGGCTTACGAAGAAGAAGTGAGTCAGCGGATCAATGATGACATTCAGTCCCGGAAAGCCGAGTTAGATAATTTGCTCTCTCAGAAAGAATCCCAGGAAATTAACCAAGAAGCTGAATTAAAGCGTCTGGGGTGTTTAGATATTAAGGTGGCTCAAGAATTACTTAATGTTGAATCTGTCTATGGGAATTTATTATTAGATCATTGAGATACAGCGTTTCTCATTCAGATGAGGTACAACTATCCTGGTTTTGGGGAATGGGGAATTGGGAATTGGGAATTGGGGATTGGGAATGGGGAATTGGGAATTGGGAATTGGGAATTGGGGATTGGGAATAGGAAATCTTCTATTCCCCATTACTTGCAATTT
>JAAHGR010000568.1 GCA_010672425.1 Symploca sp. SIO2E6 | reverse complement strand
GGGAAGCCAGAGGATGCTACGCTTTGACTTCCACGGGAAGCCAGAGGATGCTACGCTTTGACTTCCACGGGAAGCCAGAGGATGCTACGCTTTGACTTCCACGGGAAGCCAGAGGATGCTACTCCGAAAGGAGAACGCTTTGCGAACGCTTTGACTTCCACGGGGACTTTTGGAAGTGTGTACTTCATTACAGCGCAAAGCGCTGTAAGGTTTTTGCCCCTACGTCTACTTCTGGTTAGTGAATCAGTGTTCTAGTAAAATATGGCTATCAATATAAGGTAAAACATATTCTATAGAATGAAACACTCCATCTCAGGTAAAAGTCAGTCACCAGTCATAAACAAGTTAGTAATTCTCAGGCGATAAGTCAGTATGCGGTGGGTTTTGATAAATATATCAGGTTCAAAGAAGCCGAACTTGATATTAGAACTAAAAGGAAACACAACTATGACTTACCAGCAAAACTATAGCCAGGAAAACCACTGTGAATGCGAGTTTACAATTCCGCTCAAGTTGAATGTTCCGATCACTATTAATTCCCAGGTTTACATCAATCACGTACCTGTGACTAAACAAACCTTGCCTGTTGTCCTTCAGCCAGACTTGCTCTTAGAGCCGGAAATTAAAGATAAAGCACCTACCTGCTATCCGAAAATCAATGGCTATGAACACCAAAATGGGCAAAAGGAATATTTGATGCCATCCGTAGAAATGTAACAGTAAATAGTTTGGTCATTTCTTCCTAGAACACTAATGTAGGGGCGAAGCATTTGGGCGATAATTTATCAATGAAACCCAAGGTATACAGTCCAAATGCTATGCTGCTACGCACCATGCTACGCAAACGCCCTCCGGCAGTTTGAAAACAGACCCTAATCTCTCTTGAGAAACACCATCAGCCGCAAGGGGGTCGGGCGAAGCATTTGGATTGATATATGTAAGTCTACGTACTTAAATTAACGCCCAAATGCTTCGCCCCTACTGCTCCCCAACGTGTTTCTCTTATTCAATTGGGGGCGCGAAGCGTTCCTTAGGAGATCTCTACTGCACCTAAAGCTTTCAAGGTATTTTTCTGAGCTGTGGTTAAACCAATGGCGTTTTTGATATTCATCCCTTCATAGGGTCGATCAATTCTCATGGTTTTTACCCATTCACCGGTCTCAACATCCCAAAGCTTGATAGTTTCATCTTCGCTGCTACTAGCTAACAACGGACAATTGGGACTAAAGGCAACTGATCGGACTGCTTTGTCGTGTCCTTGAAATGTTTTGATAATAGTACCTGTACTAATATTCCACAGTTGAACAGTCTGGTCATCACTACCACTGGCTAAACTCTTGCCATCGGGACTAAAGGCAATGGTTCTAACTCGAGATGTGTGACCTGATAGGGTTTGTAGACATTGTCCCGTCTCAACATCCCACAACTTAATAGTCTGATCTCCACTGGCACTAGCCAGGATATTTGCATGGGGACTGAAGACCAGAGATAAAACCCAATCCCTGTGTCCTTCTAACGTTTGTAAACAAATTCCTGTATTGACATCCCAAAGTTTGATCGTCTTGTCATTGCTACCGCTTGCCAGCATCCCCCCGCAATCCCTAAAACCAATGGTTTTGACTTTCTGAACATGTCCTTGTAAGGTATGGAGACATTCTCCCGTATGCCAATCCCAAAGTTTTACCGTTTGATCCCGACTGCCACTGGCTAGAATTTGTCCATCTGGACTGAAGCTGACGGCATACACCCAACTATCGTGTCCCCACAGGGTTTGCAAGCACTCTCCTGTCTTGGTATCCCAAATTTTGATGGTTGTGTCGTCACTGCTACTTGCCAGAATCTGCTGATTTTGAGACTTTCCCCCCTCCTCTGTTAAGGTTATCTCCTTACCTAGGATGTCACTATTGAGGTCTTTGGGAGGGGTGAAAGAAATTTTGGTTGGAATTTCCATTCTCCGTGTCCCCGCGTCCCCGCGTCTCCGCGTCTCCGTGTCCCCGCGTCCCCGCGTCCCCGCGTCTCCGTGTCCCCGTGTCCCCTCCCCTTTGGGAGCAAAGGTAACTGATGAGACTAAATTAGTATGTCCCGACAAGGTTTGTAGACATTGTCCTGTATCAATATCCCACAATCTTACCCGTTGGTCTTCACTACTACTCGCCAACATGTGACCATCTGGACTAAAAGCAATGGCTAAGATCCAATTACTGTAGCCATCCACTGTGTTTAAACTTTGTCCCGTGGGGATATCCCATAACTTCATAGTTTGGTTTTCACTAATACTCAGCAAGCTTTGACCATCGGGATGAATCGCCACTAACCAAATGCGTGAAGCGTTGCTATTGCCTAAAGGGGAATTCCTCTGAGCCTGCAAAGTTTGCAGACATTTCCCGGTTGCCACATCCCAAATTTTAACTGTTGTATCCTCACTCCCCGTCACCAGTCTTTTACCATCTGGGGTGAAAGCAACTGTCCAGACATAACTGTTGTAATCTGGTAAGGTTTGGATACACTCACCAGTGGCTACATCCCAAAATTTTACTGTTGTTTTATTGCTTCCTGTGGTTAAGGTTTGTCCGTCTGGACTAAGAGCAATCGATAACACCCAATTGATGGGGATTTCTAGGACTCGCAGACAAGAACCGGTGTTGAGATCCCAGACTCTCACCGTTTGGTCTTCACCCCCAGTGACCAAAGTTTGTCCCTGGGGAGTGAAGGCAGTAAAAATTACTGGCTTACTATGTCCTGAGAGGGTTTGCAGACATTTTCCCGTGTGGACATTCCAGAGTTTTACCGTTTGGTCATGGCTACCACTGGC
Source organism: Symploca sp. SIO2E6 (assembly GCA_010672425.1). Taxonomy (GTDB): domain Bacteria; phylum Cyanobacteriota; class Cyanobacteriia; order Cyanobacteriales; family Coleofasciculaceae; genus Caldora. The sequence continues at coordinate 2,414 of JAAHGR010000568.1, read as the reverse complement.
TAAAATCTCCCCATCTGGACTAAAAGCTAGGGATTGCACCCAACTGGTATGACCTCGCAGGGTTTTCAGACATTGTCCGGTATGGACATTCCACAGCCTTACAGTTTGGTCATTGCTACCACTAGCCAAAATTTCCCCATCTGGACTAAAAGCCAGGGATTGAACCCAACCAGTATGACCCTTGCAGGTAAGGATTTGTTTGATGTTGGCAACCTCCCACAACCAAACCTCATCATCAACACCAGTTGCCAGAAGTCTCCCATCAGGACTAAAAGTGGCTGATAACACTCCCCCTAAGGTGCGAGTCACAGCAGATTTACCCAGATCCGCGTTAGTAAAGTTGACTCGAGGCAAATTCATCCCCTGTAGATAAGCTTGCCAAACCGTTAAATTAGAAAAATCATAGCCACTCAGGTTAAGATTCAGCTGCCAGAGTAAATTGAGCAGATTACCCCCGGCATATCCTGGTGTTCGAGGGGGAAAAGACTTCAGCTTGGCTAAAAGTTGACGCAAATTGTTTTGCACATTTTCTTTGATGCCAAACAGGTTTAGGAGTTGCTCCGCAATTGGCTTGAGTACCAGCTGAACTTGGGCATTTCTGACATAATCTTTGGCTTGAGCCTTAATTAAGGCACAACGATCCAATAGCGCGATTTCCCCCGTTGGAATTTCTTGAGTAACCTGTTCAATTAAGCTGTCAATGACATACTCCATCACCACTGGTTGTTGAGTAAATTTGCCAGATTTCTTCTCGATTACCGAGCGCAATTGTAGAGATTCCAAGGCTTCTAACAAATGCTTAAAGGAAACAGCAGGGATAATGTCCTCTTGTAATTCCTTAAATGAGACCCATTCTCGATTAATCGTCAACCAGTACATAACCTGTTGTTCTAGGGTTGACAATCTCCTAAACTGCTGCTCCAGTAAATCTGAAATATCACCAAAGACAATAGTTCCTTCGGCTAAAAATTGAGCAACATCGCCATCAAATAACTCATGAATAGTAGTGGCCACAATCTTCAAAGCCAAAGGATTACCTGCATAAAACTTGACCAGGGTTTGAGATTCCGACTCGGAGACAGCAAAGCCTTTTTCAGCGAGAACTTGCTTCCCGGCTCCCCCTGTTAAGCCAGATAACCTCAGGGAACGAATCGGAGAATTGATACCTTCTTGATTTCTAATACCTTCAGGCTTTTCCCGACTAGTCAACACCAAACAACTTTGATGTTGAGTCTCTCCCAAACTGCTGAAGAGATGCCCATATCCTTCATATCCAGGGCGATAGGCTCCTGCACGTTGGTCACCAGCTAGAATTGACTCTACATTATCTAAGACTAACAAACAACGCTCTGTACGCAGATATTCGATTAAACAGGAGATGTTACTATCTAAGTTTTCTCGTAAAGTTGTTGTTTGCTGATGGGACAAAAACTTAATGAGGTCACTCAAAAGCTCATTAATTGGTGGTGCATTACGCAGACTGCGCCACATCAGGTACTCAAATTCCGGTTGTAGAAGCTGCGCTAACTTGACAGACAAAGCTGTTTTACCAATTCCCCCCATGCCGATTAAAGTAATCAGTCGGCAATGGTCATCAATAATCCATTGTTCGAGTGTCGCTAATTCTTCCCTACGCCCGTAGAAATAGGAAACATCGATCGCTTCTCCCCAATCTTGATGATGATTAGTGGTTCCTCCTATAGTATTATTATCTGGAACTACAGTCTGGGATGGTAGCTCATCTACAGGCTGGGGTGGCAAATCAAAATTCAAATCAGCGACATCTCTCCAGGACAGTGCCAATTTATGACAAAGTTCTTCAAAAGTTACATAGTCAACGGGTTTACCTGTGAGGAAATTGCTAACCGTAGCTAAAGCAAAACCTACATCCTCAGCCAAAGATCTCTGGCTAGGAAAACCGTTACGCCTAACTGCCAGTTTTACTTTGTCAACCAACTCCTGACGAACTTTGAGGGACCTGGGCATGGCTTATTTTATGACTACTGTATAAATTTTACCAGTAATATCAAGTTCGGATAATCACTCTTGAGAAACAAATTAGTATTATTACTTAGCCAAAACCTACTGGCAAACATTCAGAAATTGCTGGCTTTATCGGAGGTGAACTTTTCTTACTAATTCGGCAAAGACAACTACCTTCCCAACAAATACGAGGCAATGGGTATTTCTGAATATTGGATACTATCTAGCAAGACACTGGCGGGCGCAAGCATTGCGCCCCTACCAGAATGAATATTATACTAATGTAGTCGGAATTGATATCATTACTCATTACTCTTGAGAAACTATTTTAGATTTTAGATTTTAGATTTTAGATTTATTTAGATTTTGGATTAAAGAATTGAATCAACACAAGCCTAAGGCTCCGAGAGGAGGAAGGATGCGGGAAATAG
>JAAHGR010000567.1 GCA_010672425.1 Symploca sp. SIO2E6 | reverse complement strand
GGGAATGAGGTTTTTAACTCGGACTCGATAGAGGCGTTTGCAGTAGCGCCTGTACGGATGAATCCGTGCCAACTTTCAGACAATGTATCACAATGTAGTGTGTTGTCATAGTCCGAAGGATACTGTTCGGGATCGCCTCTAGCATTGAGGGTGAAATCCCATTTGGTAAAGATTTGTAACGAAATTACCCGATTTTCCAACTGCCAACTGCATAAGTCGATTTTTGTGAATCTACTTACTTGATATAGAGGTCAAAAGTCTCTAGCAAAACTCGACAGTTGTAGACTATCAGGAAAATCATTATGAATCGCTATTTGCCCACTATTATCAATGGTACTGTTGGGGATGACATCCTGGAAGGGACTCCAGGCATTGATAAAATCGTTGGTTTCGGGGGTAATGATGTAATCCGAGGATATGAGGGACACGATTTTCTGTTTGGAGGTGCTGGAAATGATACCCTTAGCGGGGGTCAAGGACATGATTTTCTGTTGGGAGAAACAGGAAATGATCTTCTCTATGGGGATGATGGCAGTGATATCCTCCTTGGCGGTGAAGGAGATGATCGTCTCTATGGGGGTGATGGTAGTGATATCCTCCTTGGCGGTGAGGGGAATGATAATCTCATTGGTGGTATTGGTGCAGATTACTTCGATGGTGGTGAAGGAAGGGACACTGTTGACTTTGAGAATGAGAAATTTGCCATCACTGCTGACTTGAGTCAAAGTCGCGCCACCTATATTAATGATGCTGGGGTGGAAGTAGTTGAGACTTTGATTAACATCGAAAACTTACGGGGAACTGCTTTTAATGATGTACTAATTGGTGATGATGGCAATAATGTGCTGTTTGGGAATGGTGGTGCAGATTACTTCGATGGTGGTGAAGGTCTTGATACTGTTAGCTTTACTCTAGAGAAGTTTGCCATCACTGCTGACTTGAGTCAGGAGCGTACCACCTATATTGATGATGCGGGGGTGGAAGTAGTCGAAACTTTGATTAATATCGAAAACCTAATAGGAAGTGCTTTCGATGACACACTTATCGGTGATGATGGCAATAATTGGCTTCGAGGGAATGGTGGTGAAGATTACTTCGATGGCGGTGATGGTGTTGATCTGGTTAACTTTTTTAATGAGAAGTTTGCCATCACTGCTGACTTGAGTCAGGAGCGTGCCACCTATATTGATGCTGCGGGGGTGGAAGTAGTCGAAACTTTGATTAATATCGAAAACCTAATAGGAACGGCTTTTGATGACATACTAATTGGTGATGATGGCAATAATTGGCTTCGGGGGAATACTGGTCAAGATTACTTCGATGGTGGTGCTGGTATTGATACTGTTGGCTTTACTCTAGAGAAGTTTGCCATCACTGCTGACTTGAGTCAAGGTCGTGCCACCTACATTGATGATACTGGGGAGGAAGTAGTTGAAACCTTAATCAACATTGAGCGATTAATTGGTACTGCTTTCAATGACACACTTATCGGTGATGATGGTAATAATTTGCTGCGGGGGGAAGCTGGTGATGATTTCCTTGATGGTGGTGATGGTATTGATAGTGTTTCCTTCTTAGGTTCACAAGCAGGAGTTATTGCTAACCTCAACCAGGGTACTGCTACCTCAGTTAATCAGGCGGAAGTTGACACCTTAGTGAATATCGAAATCCTTACTGGTAGTAACTTTGATGATGAGTTGATTGGTGATGCCGGTAACAATACCTTAGGGGGTTTACAAGGAGATGATCTGCTCACTGGCGATGCCGGTGCAGATAAATTCACCTTCGACTCTCCCAACCAAGGAATCGATACCATTACTGATTTTAACTCCACCCAAGGGGACTTAATTCAAGTACTTGCCAGTGATTTTGGTGGTGGACTCACTCTCGGTACATTGGATATCGACGAGTTTACCATCGGTTCAGCTGCGACTCAGGCAAGCGATCGCTTCATCTATAACGATACCACCGGTGCCTTGTTCTTCGATCCTGATGGTACGGGTGTTCTCGCACAAGTGCAGTTTGCTCAACTCTCTGGTGGTGTTGGTCTCACCAACAATGACATTTTGGTTGTTTAGTGCCGGTTATATGCCGGTAGAGGGCGTATGCAATACGCCCCTACAAATGTGGTGTGGAGATGTGATATGAGAACACATGTTTCTTCTTCCATTAACAGTAGGGGCGCAATGCTTGCGCCCAAAATGCTTGCGCCCAAAATGCTTGCGCCCAAAATGCTTGCGCCCAAAATGCTTGCGCCCTAATTGAGGGGTGGGTTATTGCATTTTGTAAAGAAAATTCCTTACCAACTGCATAACTGCCGATAGGAAACCCTATTTATCTATTAGTAACCCAAGTTGCTAGTTATGAGCGGATCCCCCTAAATCCCCCTTAATAAGGGGGACTTTAAATCCGGTCTTAATAAGCGGGGACTTTAAATCCGGTCTTAATAAGAGGGACTTTAAATCCGATCTTAATAAGAGGGACTTTAAATCCGACTTAATAAGCGGGGACTTTAAATCCGACTTAATAAGAGGGACTTTAAATCCGGTCTTATACCAAATCCGCTTTTAAAACTACCATATTACAATTTGCCTAAGCCTTTGATATAAGCGGATTTGGTCGATATGGGTAATCAGCCTATGTAAACCGGATTTGGTATTAATAAGAGGGACTTTAAATCTTAAATCCGGTCCCCCCCTTATTAAGGGGGGTTAGGGGGGATCTTGTTAGGGGGGATCCAACACTTAATACTTGTAACTAGCAACTTACGTTAGTAGTAAAAGTCAAAGACTAAGGTTCTACTGTGAGTATGACAGCAAAGAGGTGTATCAGGGAGATTGGGATGCTTGAACTACGTCGCTACTGGACGATGTATAGGCTTAACCTGAGTCTAGGAATGTGGGAGAGTTCAGAAATTGCTGCCGCTAAGCAATTTTTGTTCTCACCAACACTGACTACCTTGGGACAAGCAGATGAGCAAGAAATTCAACATCGGTTGTGGACTTTGTGTCGTGCGAAGGAACTTACTATTCGCTCCCATGCGGCTCTTAATTTAAGGTGTTACATTTCCCATGCAGCGAAGCGGACTTTGGATCACTTAGTACAAGAAATTAAGGCTAGTGATAAATACACGTTAACTCAGGATTTATATTCCTGTGTCCTCAATGATGAGGGTAAATTGCTGCAATTTATGCTTGAGGATGATGAGCAGCGGCTTAAATTTGTGGTAGATGAGAGGCACAGACTCGTAGTTGTCAATGGTAAGAGTAGGCAAGCCGTCAGTCGGCCTTTTAGTTTTCACATTTTAGCTACTTTTGAACCTCATCGCTCCCAGAAATTGAGTTTAGCTAATTGGACTAGTCGCCTGGTAAAGCAAGAGCCAGAGGTAAAGTGTATGTTGCGGGAATATGGCTGGCATCCTCCTCAATCCCTCTGGCAATATCTGAGTAAAATTCAGCCTCAACAACTGCGCTCTTTAGAGCAAGAGTATTCTCAATTTCCTCCAGAAACCATTGCCTATCATGGGGAGTTACTCACTATTTTACGCCAGGTTCACCATCAATATCGGCGTGAGCGCCTTAAAGGTCAATCTCAGGAACAACAGCACAACAACAATAATTATTTATGGGAGATGATGCTAGTGAAAGTACAACAACAAGCAATGCCAATTACTTCGATTCCAGCTTTGCAGGATGAGCTGGGGCAAATCAGAAAGTTTATTGATAATTACCAGAAGGGAATGCATCAATGCCAATCTTGGGAGCAGCAGGTGGGCAATACCGAGTTGACCCTTGGTGAAATAACTGGTCATCACTACAATGGCTTAGAGGAGTTGGAAAGACGGAGAATTGAGGAATTTTACTATCACATAGAACGGGAATTTATGCCCTGCTATCGGCAACAGCGTCTTCTCCTTTTAGACCAATCTTTAGAAACCACGATTCTCCAGCGTCTGAATTACTTACAAAATAGCCGTAGTCGCAGGCTTGCCCATCAATCTACTCAATATATACTGGCTCTCAGGTATTTTTATGTTTCGGGAATGTCGATGAGGGAAATTGCTGCCGAGATTGGTGAGCAACATGGGTATCAAGTGAGTCGGTTACTCAATTTAAAAGCTTTACTCGATGATAGTAAAAGGCAAATGTTACTGCTGTTACACCAGCTGTTTGCTGATTGGGTTAAAAAACAAGCAGCAGCAGAACACCGGCAAATTTGGGAAGAGCAACCAGGGATAGCGATTCAACTACTAGATGAGTCTATAGCAGATATCATCGATATCTTCGCTCAAGCTCAAGTAGAAAAGTATAATTGGCAACATGCTACTAAGAGTCTGGTTGCTGAGCGTATTTGTTGTTTTGTTATTAGTTTTTAGTTATTAGTTGTTTGTTATTATTTCTTGGTCATTACAGTAACAAACAATAACAAACAACCAACAACCAACGACAAACAACCAACAACAAACAACCAACAACTAACAACCAACAACAAACAACAAACAACCAACAACTAACAACCAACAACCAACAACCAACAACCAACAACCAACAACAAACGACAAACAACAAACAACCAACAACAAATGCTAGATTTTTACGTTTTGCAGGGAGAGATAGTTCCCTTGGAGTCTGAATATTATACCCAGGCAATTGCAATAAGCGATCGCGTACTCGAACCAGACAGGCAGTGGCAGGCTTATCTTAATGTACTGGCTCTCCGGAGTTTTACCGAATGGCTCGCAGAAAGGGCGGGGGAGATGAAGGTTAATGAAGTTGTTTGTTCGGCTCTACATCCTGAATCGACTCCTATACCAGAAGTAGTTGCTAATTTACAAGTTGATGAATTTCAGGTTTGTTTGATTGCCACGGAAAGTCTGATTGATAATCTCGTCAGAATCCCCAAAGAGGCGATCGAACTACCAGAATTTGCTGCCCATTTTTATGTTATTATGGAAGTTATTGAAGAAGAACAACAAGCCAGTATCCGGGGTTTTCTCCGTTACAAACAACTGACCAATCTGGAAGCATTCTGTAGATTAGAAGCAGAATCAGGAACATGGATTTACGAGTTACCCCTTGATTGGTTAAATTTTGATACCAATAATCTGTTATTAGGTTTGTCCTTAGCAGACCCTGCGGCCTTAATAAGAAAGCAACCAACAACCAACAACCAACAACCAACAACCAACAACCAACAACCAACAACCAACAACCGACAACCAACAACA
>JAAHGR010000566.1 GCA_010672425.1 Symploca sp. SIO2E6 | reverse complement strand
GATGTTATGAGGTACAGTAAGAAAAATCCCCCTAAATCCCCCTTAGAAAGGGGGACTTTTACTGCCCCCCTTTCTAAGGGGGGTTGGGGGGATAAAGGTGTACCACATAACAGCGAAAACTGCTGTATATCAAGGAAAGGATAATCAACTATAATTTTGGTTGAGGATAGGCCTTAACTAGAGAAGAAAAGAAATTAAATGTGTAGGGGCGGGTTCACTCAAAACTTGGCGATTCAACGATAAGTTAGCTAAACCCGCCCCGGCTGATAATATACCTAGGGCTTGCTGAATAAGTCGATTGACTCTGGTTTTGAAGTAATAAGTAATAAGTAATAAGTAATAAGTAAGAGGTTCTGTAAAGCTTACTGCATCAGTATCAGAGGAAGTTGACGATGTGAAATTACCCCGATAAAATATGTTGTTTTTTACGTTATCTTCCCAATTTAACCAGATGTTCCCCTATGATGGTGCAAGGTTTTTGGGCTAAAAGATACAAAAACCTTGCACAATTTTAGCTATAAAATGCTTGTAACCTTTGTCTGGCATAGCTTACACACTTATGCAGCAAACCCTACCTATTTTCCCACCGGGGCGGGTTTAGGTAATTGGCTTGTCGATACCGAAAAATGGTAGGTGAACCCGCCCCTACCGTATAGACTTCTTTATGAGAAAAAGCGTGTTACACGGGCACCCTAAATCCCTCAATTCTGGGGGACGCATGAATTATTTTTCACGTACTCAAAAGAAGCGGATTTGGTATCACACCTACGGCATCAGCTCACAATTCAATCTCGTAATAGTCTAGTGAAGATTCCCCTCTACCCTGACGCCAGATGCTGTCGGATTCCCAAGCACCATTTTCTCTAGTGCGACGGCGGGTGCGAACCGTAAGTTTATCTGGCTCCAATTGCAGTAGGTTGTATTGCCAGGGAGTGCCTGTGACTAATTCTTGGATGGTTGCGCCGAAGGTTCCAGCACAAATTTGGTCTAGTTTTCTTCCATTTTGGCTCATGTCGTAGCGGTAGTTACTGGTTTTGGCTTCATGGATATGTCCATGGAGGAATAGACGGAATCCAGCGACGGCGAGTTGCTCCAGGAAGGCGGAGTCGTTGATCCGGTCTTCGTAGGCACTGATGAGGGGATGATGCCAAACGGCGATTTTCAGGCAGTTGTCGTAGTCTCGGTTGCGGCGAATTTGGGTGAGAGCGTTGCTCAGAGCATTCATGTTGATGCTGGCGCGGGATTTGTAGTGGTGATCCAATTGCCAAGCGGAGTTTAGTCCCAGGATGAGGAGGTTTTGCTCCCGGAGATGATAGAGAATGCCTTGTTGGTCATAATCTAGAGGATAGGATTTGCCTGTGTTAGCGAAGTGCTGCTGCAAGCAGATCGCTTGGTAGAATTGACTAAAGTTGACAAACCGCTCTTTATATAATTCTTCTTCTCGGACTCGGATCACAGTAGCACTTTCTTCGATATAGTGATCTTCTTGAAGTTCCCCCTCGTAATCTTCCCGATCATAAAGTTTGTAAGCCTTTTTTGCCTGTTTCCAGTTGAGGTCGTGGTTACCAGGAACGATGATAATTTGTTCTGGTTCTAGGGGAAAGTCTTGGCGGAGATTATCGAGAAACTGTTTGGCCGCTTTGTATTCTTCAGAAGTGGAGTAGTTGGCGATGTCGCCGGAGATAATAAGAGCGTCTAGCTGAGGGATTCCGAGTTCGTTGCGGAGGTCTTCTGCTAGTTGATTTGACCAGAGGGTAGCTTGGTTGTAGTTGGTAATGTGGAGATCTGAGAGGTGGAGGATATACCTCAAGCATACGGGTAAATTTGTCTGCTTAGTTGATAGTGTATTAGTACTAGTGTTACTAAGATCGGCATCAGCATTTTGGAGCAGTGTTTTATGTGTTAAATTTTGCTGGAGTTCAGTGTTTTCCTGTAGGTTAAGAAAATCTCTAGGCTGTCGCGCATTTAAATTATGTATTGTTACTTGTATCGGATTCAAATTAGGTGACTGAGCTGAGGTTTGCTGGTTGAGGCGACGCTTCAAATCCTGAATAAACTCTTCCGATGAAGTTCCTTGAATCTTTTGTTTGTATAGAGATTGCTCAATTGGCTTAGTAACTCTTACGTAGAGGTTACGGATGAATTCCCGCCTTACTTCCCATTTATTGTCTAACTGTGATGACCAGTAATTATACCAATCCCACAAAGAGCTGAAGTGGTTGGGATTTGAGATATACAGATCTTCTTCTTGGAGCAGCTCGAATTGTAGTGCAACTTCCAGGTAAAGTTCGGTGTACTCTTCCTCCTCATATTCAATCCTAGACTCCCCAGTAGCAACCTCGATCATGATTGATTGCAACTGTTGAATTTTTGTCAGAAACTCTTGAAGTTGTGCAGGTTCCATAAATTACATCTAAATTTTTCGCAGACTCTCCCTCGTACTTCTACACCATAACTTATGCCTATTCCTGAAGGCGGATATGCTCCAGTCGCTCAACAAGTTGTTTTATCTGATTATTCTTGTCCCGAAACCACTCACTAGACCAAATTCTGTGAATGCGCCAACCCAGTTTTTCCAAAACCAATTGCCGAAGGCGATCGCGATCGCGGACAGTTGGGTATTTATTATAAGTTACCCCATCACAGTCAATACCCAAGAGAAACTCATCCCGCTGCTTGTCTTTCACTGCTAGAGCAATTCGGTAATCTGAACAACCTACCCACCTCTCCACTAAATAGTTCCGCTCGAGCAGAGCTTGGTAGATGTCGTCTTCTAAAGGAGAATTTAATCGAATCAAATCATCAGATTGATTCCCCTCCAGTTTTTTATCACCACTTGCAGCATAAATAAAGTAGTCTTTGAGCAATGCCACACCTCTATTGTTAATCTGACTGAGGTCTAAATTCTCTGCTTGAATCGAGGCAACGAACACAAGCTTGCACTTGGCACGGGTTATTGCTACGTTTAGCCGTCGTTCTCCTCCCGGTTTAGTGAGAGGGCCGAAATTATGGATGAACTTCCCCTGGCTATCAAGCCCATATCCAAAGCTGAGAATAATCACATCTCGCTCATCACCCTGAACCCATTCCAGGGGTTTAAGAAAGAATTGAAGTGAGTCGTCGTCCTGGCAAAATTCTTTGAGGTTTGGATGAGTCTCACTAAATCGCTCAAGCTGCTTTTGAATCGCTTTGGCTTGGGCTTGACTGAAAGCAATAATACCAAGAGACTGGTGGGAGTTTTGCTGAATATGCTTTAGCGTCAGACGCGCCACTTCTTCTGCCTCACGAATGTTGTCTGCTCGTCCTCCGCGATCGTAGATTCCTCCCTCAACGTACTGAAAATGGACGCCTTGATTAGGGTCTTTCACAGGGTTGGGGAAAGAAATCAGCCGAGAATCGTAGATTTTCTGGTTTGAGAAGGCAATCAGGCTCTCATCTTGACTTCGGTAATGCCACATCAGGGTATGGTATTCCATGAAAGTCCAGCACTCGTCAAGCACACTCTCGTAGATATCCTCATCCTCATCTTCTTCCTCATCGAAAGTAGTGCCTACAAAAAATGAAGTGGGTGGCAGTTGCTTGTTATCCCCAACAATAATTACCTGCTTAGCTCGCATAATCGAGGGGATTGCCTCTTCAGTACGAATTTGGGATGCTTCATCAAAGATAACGACATCAAAGGAAACCACTTGCGGATCTAAGTATTGGCTTACTGCTAGTGGACTCATTAGCCAGCAAGGCTTGAGAGTAGTAACAAGTTCGGGAGCACTTTTGATAAACTCTCGAATTTCCTTATGCCTCTTTTGCTTTTTACTCTCTTTCTGAAGCAATTGCAATTGTTGCTTTGCCGTTGGCTGACTGCACAACTCCTGCCAAGATTCAGCATGGAGAAGCCGAAGACGCTCTCTGGCCACTTTTTGCTGTTGAGGATCAAGCTCAGAGAACTCCCGTATTATCTTCTCATGGAGATGTGAACGGAAGTTCCGTAACTCAGGATTATTGCTATGTATGTATTGCAGCCAGTTCTTGTAGACACCTTTCTCTAGAACCGAATACCAAGATTCTGGTGGAATCTGAGATTCCCGCAGCTTTGATAAGAATGTTCCTGCTCCTAGATCTTCTAGTTGCTTGATTAAGTCCTGATAATATAGCCAATCCTCAAACAAATCGAGTTCGTTTTCGGCAGTGTTAATAAATTCTCCCACCTTTTCTAAAGATTGGGTTTTCAGGGACGCAATGAATTTGGGGGGAAAGTAACTCAGCAAGAAGTCGAAACCTGTTTCAATCTGTTTCTTGGCAGTATCCAGTTTATCCCTTAGTCTTTCGAGTTCCCCAAGAGAATCAACCGAGGCAATAGCGGCTGCTACTTTCTCTGAGTTGAGGTAGTGTTTTTGTAACCCTATCAACCAGTCAAGTGCTCGCTGGATGCCATTGAGATCCGGTTTCTCTGCCTTGAAAAATGGCTTAAAAGCAAGCCTTGCTGAGTGTTCAGGATTTCTCTGTTTGTTACGCAGCTTCTGAATACGCACTGCTGTCTCGAGATCCAACATTAATTCCCTATCGGAAACTCGACCTTTTACTATCCGAAATTTGAGTATATTTCTGCGAACCTGCCAATAGGCAAACCTTAAGAAACGAAAGATTCCCCTATACTTTTTATATTGTTCTAGGAGTGCTGGTAACTCTAAGTCGAGGATTGCATCGCTGTACTTAGCTTTTCGAGAGTTAGTGTAAATAGTATTACAGCAGTTTGCTCTGCTATGCGGTACAGTCTTGATCCCCCTAAATCCCCCTTAATAAGGGGGACTTCCGGAAAAGTGTACTTCATTACAGCGCAAAGCGCTGTAACTTCCCATTCGAGATCGGAGAACAACTGATGCAGACTGCTTACATCCGTTCCTCGTGGCCATCCTTCCGGAACTATAGGAACGGCGACAACATGGGCTACAGCTGAATGCAAAGCCTCCAGATCTGTCAAGGTGCTAGAACTGTCTCCTCCCAATAACTCACCCAACCGAACTCTAGTCCTCTCGGCTGTTTGAATTCCTCGACACAGATTTTCAATTCCTGCTAAAAATCTGACGGGGTGACAAAAAGGGCTCAACCCTTTACTGAATAAACTTTTGAGCTATCGTATGGTATGCTAAAATAATAGTTATATTCTCAATAATTACTCACTAATGACAATAAGTACCTTGTTACCCTCCTTCTACCAATCAACTCTAAAAAATAGGTTAAAAC
>JAAHGR010000565.1 GCA_010672425.1 Symploca sp. SIO2E6 | reverse complement strand
AAATGAACTCTGCAAGCAGATCGCAAGTCTCATAGGGCTTGTCCCGTATGAATGACGGCGAAAAACTAGAGCTTGTGTTATCAGAAGCAAACTAGCACAATATCACAAATGTCAACCCTCATTGAAGGGGGTTAATAGATACAGCAGTTTGCTCTGCTATGCGGTACAGTCTCGATCCCCCTCGCATCCCCCTTGAATCCCCCTCCCGTCCCCCTTTGAAAGGGGGAAGCCAGAGGATGCTACGCTTTTACTTCCACGGGGACTTCCGGAAAAGTGTACTTCATTACAGCGCTTTGCGCTGTAAGTAATGTCAATCATTGAGTTATTGAGTTTTACTCTCTGAAGAAATGTTTTTTAGAGTGAGAAAATGGCTGTAATTATGGCTACCAACTTAAGGCGAGACAAATAACCATTACGTCCCTCAATAGCAGAGGTGGTTCGTTGAAACTTAGCGACTATCATAGTTGCCCAGTCTCGCCATTGTGAGAGCTCTACTTGCTGAAGAGAAAGAGTCAGTGGTTGAGCTAGAAGTTGTTGGTGAACTTTTTCATAAGCTTTCTGATATACTTGTCTCAAATCTTGATTTTTGGTCTTGTCGAATTGAACGAACCAATAAACCTCTGGGAGCAGATAAGCAACTAACCAATTTTGTGTCAGTGCATCAAGTTCTTCCCAAACAAGATTTGACGAAACTACTTGCCACCATAAATTAATTCCGGCAGCTATTCCATTGATTTGACAACTAAATTTTTCTAAGGCTTTTTCGATTTTAGTTAGTTGATAAGTTTGACCCAACGCTGCCAGGGAGGGAAGAAGAGACCTGAGAGCATCTTGTACATCTACTCCAGTCTGAAATCCACTCCCATTTACGGCAAAAGGGTGAACAATAGTAGAGATTTGATGCAAAACACTTCGGTAACTCTCAACGCCTAGCGCTAGAAACTGGTATTCTTCAGTGAGCTGGCTGAGGCGTTGGCTCAGTCGAACAGAAATCGTTTTTTTCTTCAGTTGACGAGCAGTTATTTCCCTGGTAGTTTGTTGTAATTGTCTCTTGGTACGAGCTAATTTACCTCCTAATAAGGCTCCAATCTCAGCCATTCAAAGCCTTCTGGGGTCTCCCAAAGGTCTGATTCTGGCTCAAGGTGGCGATGTTTAATTCTCTGACTGAGGCGATGTACACTACTTTTAGATAAATTAGTGGCTTTTGCCACAGCTCGGAGTGACTTGATTCGGTGCAAACGAGTCGTTTGATAGACTTTTTGGCAACGCTGTCGCAGACCCATAGGTCGGATGTCTCATCTTGTCATGATGTTCATAAATAAAATTAAACACTAATTCGCGGCATAATGCCGCGAACAAGACTGCTTTTTTTTTTCAGAAGACATCATGCCATCATCAAAAGAGCCAGACAATTTAGCTAGAGCCGACCAATTACAAGCCGCCATTGCCGTCTTACAGCAAGAGATTCAGCGGATTGAGCCATATACAGCGCTTTGCGCTGTAATGAAGTACACTTTTCCGGAAGTCCCCGTGGAAGTAAAAGCGTAGCATCCTCTGGCTTCCCCCTTTCAAAGGGGGACGGGAGGGGGATTCAAGGGGGATGCGAGGGGGATCAAGACTGTACCGCATAGCAGAGCAAACTGCTGTAAGGATGTGGCTCCCCCTGGATGTCGGGTGATGCGCTATCAAGTGAGAACCAAGAAGGGACAATATTGGTACTATAAGCTACAAGCTCTTGAAGCAATTTTTCCCACTGGTCAAGGTGGAAACAAATTGAGTAAATACAAACACTTGGGAAAAGCTGGAAGTCCCGCCCATATCGATGCTGTTCTCCAAGTGGCCTCAAGAAATCAAATTGATGAGTTACAACGAGCGATTAACTCTCTGAGTGACAGTTGGTTAGAAGTGGTTTTTGCAACTGTTAAAGAGGACAAAAAAGCTGAGTCGAAATAGTCTAATCTGGATTGGTTCGCGGCATCATGCCGCGAACCAATCCTCAATCCTGACTCTCTCCTTGAGTTTCTCTTGTCCCGCCTTAAGTTGGTAGCCGATACTACCATTATTCAGTGGCTTAAAGAAAGAGTTTATGTAGAACCCAACTGGTTTGTACGAAGATTCATAAAACAACAAATAAAGCAGAAGAGCGAAACAAACGCGATCGCGAATGGTTAATCCCTAACCTAACACCTAACACCTAACATCTAACACCTAACACCTAAATCATGCTCCGACTTGCGAAATAAGATAGGCTCCCCAGAGTACAGCCATCACACCTAGTATTGTCACCCACAGGGGATAGTTGGCCCGAATAACTTCCCCATCGATAGTGCTGATAGTGTCCACATCAATCCAAGGAGTCACTCCCCGGCGAAACCAACCGGTGACTGTAACTTGATGATTTACCAATTGTTTGGCGCTACCGGGTTGAGGTAGTAAGAAGATGATGAGTACACCTACAACTACCAGGAATAAATTCCAGGAGAAAATACTCCCTAGTTGATTTCTGGATATAGCTGTAGTGGCTAATTGTCCTAGATAAATTACCAAGTGAGCTAAACTACAGAGTTTACAGAAGGGTAGAAGGTTACCAAAAGGTCCTAAATAAGAAAAGGAGTGGAGTTTAATCAAACCTGTAGAGGTTTGCAAAATTAAATCCATTTCTAGCCAGTTGAGTAAGCCAGAACGTCCCAAAAGTTTACCAGCTAATCTAACTGGTTGACTATGGGTAGGCAAGAGAGTGTTGGTACTGCAATAGTCTCCTAAGTCCGGTTCATTATGTAAATTTGCCAGCTTAATCTCTGGAAAGTAACGATTGAACAAGATAAAGATACCTAGACAAAAGGCAACTAAGACACAAGCATCGAGAAAGGATTGAGCATTGTGGAGCCAAATCAGCCGCCAAATGTCGAGCCAGTCGGCAATTTTCCCAATTAACCAAAACGTTACCCTCAGCAAAATGCCCAACACCAACCCTGCGAGGAGAGCACTTTGTAGTAGAGGGAAGGCTTTATAGCTGTTTTTGAGTTTGGATAATTGTTGGCCATTATCCCGGATAGGAGGTGTAGGAGTTGGTACATCCAATTCCGGATTGAGCATCCAGAAGCGAACATAGCGGGAACACAGATGCAACCGTTCCCCGAAAAGGGGGTGGGAAGCATTGAATATGAGCCAGTGCCTATAAGGGTTTTTGCAGTCCCAGTCTAAAACTGCTTCAAAGGAAGTTTGGGGAGAACAACTACTGAAGATGATTGACTGCTGATATCCGACGGGCAACAATAAATCAAAACTTTCCAGCAGTCTGCTAGTTTGGCAGTTATCTTGGATATATTCGCTAATCCCCAACCCAATTTTCAGTAAGCCACGGGTTAGCCCATTAGGATTGCCTGTCGTTTCCACCGCGATGTGATCGCTATAGTAAATCCTAACCCGGGAAAACCACAGTAGGGGTAGGCGCAGTAACCAATAGCAGCCATAACTTACCGCTGCAACTGCTCCCATCAGGTTCACCAGAATTGGTGTGAGCCATTGTTCATAAGCAGGCAATTTGCTCTCCATCAGAGATGGTAATCTCTCTCCTCCTTGAGCCACTAGCCAATAAATCGTATAAGGTACCTGGAGGATTAAGACACCCAAAGACATCAACACAAAATCCCAGTGGAAAATATGCCCTAATTCACCAGCGCAGATGGTTGCAACTTCGTCATCTGCCAGCTGTTCCAATAAACCCTCACTCACCACTAAGCGAGCAGTACGAGGTAGATTACCATAACTCATAGCTACTGGGGCATCGGTTGGTAAAATACCCAACTTAGTTAAAGGGAGGCGTTTGTGGCGACAAAAGCGCTGTACTACCCTAGCCGCCTCTGGATTGCGGGATGCCAGTTGGTTCAAAGATAGGGGTTCCAAACCGTGAAACCACTTCAATAACCAATCGATTAACCAGGGAGATGACAGCAACAGGATAACCAGCAGTACCAATAGGGTAAGAGTTGGGTCTCTGTAGAAGAGTTGCCACGGACGTACCATAGGTAGTCTTACCAGAAGGAGGTTAGTTGTCTCCATCAGGAAGCTTACCAAAAAGCGTAGCAACAAAAACCCAGCGATCGCACTACCAATTTCTATTAACCACAAGCGTATGAACTTGGAGCCTCTGAACTTGGGAGGTTTGAGAGGACGCCGTTGCTGAGCACGTCCACTGTTACGCCATCTCGGACGAGGACTAAATAAGGCAGGAGCCGAGGGTGGAGAGTAGGGGACTGGTAGTAGGTTTGTTGTTTGTTTTTGGTTGTTTGTTGTTTGTTGTTTGTTGTTTGTTGTTTGGGAATTGGGAATTGGGAATTGGGAATTGGGAATTGGGGAATGGGAAATATCTCCCTTGTCTCCCTTGTCCCGCTTGTCCCCCTTGTCTTCTTCATCTCCGCGTCCCCTCGTCCCCGCGTCCCCGCGTCTCCCCATCTCCCCATCCCCGCGTCTCCCCATCTCCAAAGGCACAAACCCCGTGGAGTCTGACACTAGTGGCTGCTCAGAGACGAGTTTAGGCAGGATCTTAGTTGCCCATTGCTTAACTTTGGAACTATGGTGTTGGGTAAGTTCTTGGCAAAGAGCGATCGCTTTTGGGAGATCACCCCCTTCACGGTAAGCTTGCACCAGTTTCACAGAAGCCTTGGTGACTAGGGTTTCATCTAATTCCGTTTCGCGGACACCTTCAAAATTCGCGATCGCTATTGAGTAATCTCCCTGGTTCAGGGCATGTTTACCAGCATCAAGGGATGGTTCAGGAACAGAGGACATGAATTTTCTTGCAATTTTAGGCAACAGGCAACTAAAAACTGTATCGAAAATTATTATCTTACCATTGAAAATTACAAAAATGTGGTACTTTGGCAATCTTGTTCAAAATTAGCGATTACTTCCTACTCAGGTACACTCCCTAACAATTGCTCCCAGGAGTCTACCGTCAATGCCACATCAATCAACTCTTCTAGCTGTTCAACACTGAGTCTTTGTAGACGATACTGAACTTCAGTTGGTACAGATAATGTGAACCGCCTCTCCAACAATCGCAGCAATAGTTTTTGAGCCTCTTCTTGACGTCCTTCTTGAAGTCCTTCTTGAAGTCCTTCTTGACGTCCTTCTTGACGTCCTTCTTGACGCCCTTCTTGACGTCCTCGTTCCATTCCTATTCTTTCAACACTAGTAATATAAGGCATATTTTGCTCCTTTTCGTACTCCGTTATCTCCA
>JAAHGR010000564.1 GCA_010672425.1 Symploca sp. SIO2E6 | reverse complement strand
GCATCACAACAATCCGACGCAGTGGCAAATTTTTAGAAGTCTGGGAAAATATCACTTCCTGATTAGGCAGTAAGACAGAGGTGGGCATTGCTTCCAAATCATTTCACCACTTTTAGAGATGTTTGAAATGCCCACCCTACGGCTAGTCCAATATATAGGCGCAGACCTGCTCCATTATTAATAATATAACCAAAAATAACAGTAAATGCCAGTAAATTGCCTAATTTTGCTCTTTTAAGGTCAGATTACCTTACAATTAATCCTTTACCCACAAATGGTTCAGATTCTAACCCAACACTCTGTTGAAATGGGTGTTGAGTTTCCCTTTGCTGCACCCAACCTACATTATCATAGTGCAAATTGCCAACAAGGATGTGGCAATTGGATACAAAACTCCAAGGGAAGAAAGCTTGTATGGCAGAACAGAAAACTGATAATTACCTAATCCCATCGTCTAATCCTGAAACTGAGCAAAATAGTGGGGCTGTGGTAAAAAACACGGTAGCAGCTAATGTGCAAAGCTTAGGAATCAATCAAATTCAGCGACATATTTTTCTGTGTGCTGATCAGACTAAACCTAAATGCTGCTCAAAACAAGCTAGTCTAGAAGCTTGGGACTATTTGAAAAAACGTCTCAAAGAGTTACAGCTAGACCAACCGACGGCTGCTCAACCTGGCTGTGTATTCCGCACCAAAGCCAACTGTTTGAGAATTTGTGCTGATGGACCCTTGATGGTGGTATATCCAGACGGTGTCTGGTATCGTCAGGCTACTCCAGAAGTCATTGAACGAATTATCCAAGAACATCTTATTGAGAACAAGGTGGTAGAAGAGTATGTTATTACTATCCATCCGTTGTCTTAGGAGAGTGAGTAATGGGACTAGAGCGAAAAATGTGGAGGGGAATGTTTACCCCTGGTGAAGTGGTGGAACTCAGGCAAATGTGCTTTACCCCGGGAAGAGTGTTTGAGCCGGGAAAATATATAGCCGGTGAGTTGCCAGAGATTGCTTTTGAGATGGGTTTAGTCGAGCAACTACCTCCTGTTAAAGGTAAAAATGCTCAAATCGAAGATCAGGAAACTCCTTCAGAAGATAAGAATTAAAGGGGATTAGAGGGGTAATGCTACAAAAACACTTTCCTAAACTCGATCATTCTCAATCAGAATTACTGATCATTATTAGTTTTCTGCTCATCGGCAGCTTTCTCCGGTTCTTGTGGGCAGCTGATATGGAGTGGAAGGGGGATGAAATGTGTATGTTTGAGCAGGCGCAACAAATTGCCAATGGTGATCCGCGCCTCAATTTATGGTGTACGCAACATAGTTCTATCCCGATCCCTCATCCCTATGTCGGGGTGTGGTGTTTTGCCGCGATCGCTAAATTGGCATCCGACCCCATCTCTATGGTACGCTGGGTACAAGGGATTAATGTTGCAACAATTTGGTTATTTTTTGGCTTTATAATTTGGCAGATAGCTAAAAATCACCAGAGGGTTTGGCTGTGGGGTTTGGCGATTGCCAGTGTCAATCCTATGGCCATCATCTTTTCTCGGCAAATTTGGATACCAGATCTCCTTGCTCCTTTTTGCTTCCTGGTTTTCCTCGGTCACTGGTTGAGGCGGAAATTCTGGGGGGGTTTTTTGTGGGGAATAGCTGGTATTTTAAATGCCCAAGTCCATATGACTGGTTTCTTTTTAGTATTTGGACTATTAGTCTGGACAATCTGGCATCATTACCGCCAGAAAAACCTACAAGATGTCAAATGGACTGGCTGGTTTCTAGGAACTTGTGTCGGTAGCCTGTTTCTTATACCTTGGCTGATGAATATTCTCCCCACCATAGGAGAACATACTGATACCATCAATCAATCCTTGAACCTCTTTCCCCGATTTTATCTACAATGGCTGACTATCTCTCTAGGAGTTAATCTCAGTAGTGTACTTTGGGGAGTTTTTTGGTCTGATTTTCTCCGTGAACCCTTAATTTTCGGCATTCCCACTTATCTCATGGTTCCCAGCCATCTATTTTTAGCGATTATTGGTATTTATCCTTTCTACAGATGGTGGAAAGCCAGAAAGAAATCTCGCCATCAGCCTGACACTAACCAGAGAGATTCCCAATTAAATTTATACCTCAAAGCTTTAGCTTTCGGTGTTGGTAGTGCATTTACTGTAGCTAGGGTCAATGTCCATTCCCACTATGTAGCTATAATATTTCCCTTTGCCTACATCTGGCTAGCTCAACTTTACCAAAATCGAGTGAAGTTACTCATGGCAATTGTGTTAGCTCAGTTATTAATTAGCGTGACTTTCCTCTGTTTCATCCATCGTACAGGGGGTATACCCTTTGGTGAAACTGTCTATGGGATTACCTATCGGGTGCAGATGATGAATGCTGAGTAAGAGAATTACAAGCGAGCAAGATGTTTGCGCTACGCGCTAGCATCGCTTACGCACTACAATCTTTTGAGGATTAATCCATTGAATATGGTACAGGAAAATAAAGCTTATAAATTAACTGATTATTTAGCTAGAGCTAATGATATTTATACTCTCAATAAATATAAAATCATTATGAACTGGCTACCTCAAACAGAAGACCTACAGATTCTCAATGCCGGTTGTGGTTCCGGAGAAATGAATATCATGCTGGCTCAAAGAAATTCGTGGCAAGTGGATGCCCTTGATGTGGATAGTGAGGCAATATCTTTATCACAAAAGCTGAAATCAGAAGCTAATTTAGTTAATCTGCATCTTTTTCACCAACCAATTGAAGAACATCTGCCGCAGCATCAATACGATATCATTGTGTCTAACGATGTTCTAGAGCATATAGAAAACGATGTCCAGGTAATCAAAAAGTTTTCTGAAATGCTCAAGCTAAATGGCACTATTTGCATTTCTGTACCGGCCCATCCTTGGCTATTCGGTTTCCATGATGAAAACCTCGGTCACTATCGACGCTATACTCAACAAGATTTGCTCAACAAAATATCCAGACATTTTAAGATCCAAAAATATCGTTATTTTGCCGCTAGTCTGATTCCTGTTGTCCTCTTATACAGTTGTTGGCTCAGGAAGCCTTATCCTGTGAACGAATTAACTAAAAAGTCTTATCTCAAAATGATTTTAGATTGGCTACTGATTAAGGAAAGTAAAATTCCCTTACCTCTGGGTATCTCTCTTATTGTTTTAGCTACTAAAAGCTGAGACGTAAGGCAGGAGGCAGGAGGCAGGAGGCAGGAGGTAGGAAATAGTGTTGATCCTATTAAATTGGGGGAGCGATTGTACTTTCTTTGCAATACTCCATTACCTATTCTAAATTCTAAATTATAAATTCGACCTATGTTCCTACTACTTGTTGCCATTTACTGCTTAGCCGCTTGTCTAGCTTGTGGGAATGTTCTTCTCCTTGAGGGTTGGCCTCTCAATCACGAGGGTCTGTCGTTCTTTGAACGAGTCGAAGTTTTCCGTATAGCGATGCAAGCAGGGGATTTTTTCCCTCTCTGGACTCCTTTCGCTCACAATGGTTACGGTTCTCCCTTCCCTTTTTTTTACCATCGTCTTTATAGCACAGTTGTTGGTTGGATTGCCCTGCTGATTCACTCTACCTACTGGTCAGTTAAAATTAGCATACCTCTCTTCTTAACCTGTGGGGCAATTGGTATGCATAAAACTGCTAAATTAATGCAACTGCGTCCCCACTCCTGTATTGCTGCTGCTTTATTGTTAATTTTTGCCAACTACAGTTTCACTGATTGGCTAATTCGCGGTGCTATGGCAGAATTTTCTGCCTTTATGCTGATCCCCTGGTTGCTCTATTACGGCATCAAAGTAATTCGAGGTGAATCTTTATCGGGTATTGGCTTGGGTTTAGTCACAAGCCTGCTGTTTTTTGCCCATTCCATGATTTTTTACTATGGGATGTTGCCAATTATTGTCATATTTGCTTTGTCATTTTGGGATGGTCAAGGTAAATTCAGCTTCCTCAAACAATCGGTAATAAACTTGGTTCTTTTTTGGGGATTGTTGTTGATTAATATCAGTATATATGCCTTGGCAATTATTCTGATCAAACCCGACTTTAATCTGGGAGCCCTAATTACTGTCATTGATATCAGCAAGCAGTTTACCTCTTTCTTTGATTATTTAGTCTATACAAAGTTTGATTGGGGTCATACTGGGGGAGGATATTCTGTAGAACTTGGTCGAGGAATTACAGTTACTCTTATTTTAACAGGAATAATTATCAGAATAGCAATTAATAAATCAAAATTTAATTTAAAAATCCCTCAAGAAAAAAATAAAATATTGATATTTCTGATCTTGTCAACAATCATCTTTGTTCATCTCCAGTTTCCTTTGGCTCTTTGGTTTTATAAATTAATCCCGGGTGCTGCCTATCTTCAATTTCCTTGGCGACTGTTAACTTTTTTGACGCCAATCTTAATTTTGTTACTCTGTGAAAGATTGGAGTTTCTGGCAGCAATAGAAAGCAGTATCTCAACTGGCAAGTTTTGTCAACTAGTCCTTATTTTTATAGTTGTGCATCAGATTTTATTTGGTATTAATGCTCAAAATGTACAATATGAAATATTGTCTCCAGAAGAAATAAAACTAGCTATCAATCAAAATAACTTAGCCCAAGGTCTAATTTTTGCAGGAGAGTATCTGCCAAAAGATATCCAAGCAGTCCCAGAGATGAAACCTTTGATTCAGGCGGAAAACTGTCAAATTATAGCTGCCAATCCACCTATTGTGCTTGCAGAAGCGATCCACATGCAAAAAATTTCCTTAACTGTGCAATCAAATCCTTCCTGTCAGATCTACTTTAATCAATTCGACAACCCTTTTATTAAAACTATTCCCGGAGAGGGTGGCTCGACTTTAATTTCAGAGCAACAAACAATTGTAGTTAATCCTGGCTCAGGAGTCCAAAAAGTTGAGTTTTTGCGCCAAGGATTACTGCAAGCTATAGGAACTAAACTTTTAAACAAGGCAACAGGCAACAGGCAGCAGGGGAGCAGAGAAAGAGGAATACAATTTTTCTGACCCCTTGGGTATTTCCATATATAGGGTTTTTTTAGCACTCAAATGCCATATATGGTACTTGGACATTATGCAAGACCCTTTAATATCAAATCCGGTGGCATAGTTACATCTTGGTGACAATAAGGCAGAAGGCTCCAAGGCAGACGGCAGAAGGAAAAGACCAAAGTTGCAAGGTGGAAGGATACGATAAGTGTTTAGCCGGATTTG
>JAAHGR010000563.1 GCA_010672425.1 Symploca sp. SIO2E6 | reverse complement strand
CTGGTTATTCGTCGGAATGGGTCAAATTCAAGCCGAAAGTAAGGGAACTAATACTGCTGGAGGCGGTGGTTTAATCGAAATTAGGGCTCAGGCAGGCTCAATTTCGATCGATGAAGGAGCCAGGCTCAATACTAGTGCTACCGGTAATAGCTTTGCTGGGAATATCACCCTCAATGCCAACAATCAAATCGCGATCACGGGTAATAGTCAAGTCAGAAGTAATGCTGATAATGGATTTGCTGGTTCTATCCAACTACAGGCTAATGATGCTGTCAATATCACCAATAGTGACATTCAAGCAGAGAGTAAGGGAAGCAATACTGCTGGAGGCGGTGGTTTAATCGAAATTAGGACTCAAGCAGGTTCGATTACTCTGGATGAAAGAGCCAATTTGAATACTAGTGCTATCGGTAATGGCTTTGCCGGGAATATCACCCTCAATGCCAACAATCAAATCACCCTCATCAATAATAGTGAAATCAAAAGTAATGCCAACAATGGATTTGCTGGCTCCATTCAGCTACAGGCTAATGATGCTGTGAATGTTACCGATAGTAACATTCTAGCGGAAAGCAAGGGAAGTAACACCGATGGAGGTGGTTTTGGCTTTATCGAGATTAGGAGTGAGACTGGCTCGATTACCCTGAATGAAGGAGCCAAACTCAATACTAGCGCTACGGATAACGGCTTTGCCGGGAATATAACTCTGGATGCTGGCAATCAAATCGCGATTTCGAGTAATAGTCAAATTACTAGTAATGCCGATAATGGGGTAGCGGGAGAAATTAACCTCCAGGCAAATAACTCTGTTGATGTAATTAATAGTAAACTTAGTGCCGAGAGTGAGGGAGGCGACAATATTGGAGTTGGTGGTTTTATCAAAGTTAGGAGTGAGACTGACTCAATTGCCCTTGATACAGCTACCGTAACTACCACCGCCACAGGTTTCGGAGTAGCAGGGTTCATTAATCTAGAAGCTGGCAATCAGATTAATACCAAAAACAGTAATATTCAAAGTAACGCCAGTAATGGCTTAGCTGGAGCCATTAACTTGGAAGCCGGTAGCTCAATCTCCTTCACCAATACCAAAATAACTGCCGACAGTGAACCTGTAACTGGAGGTATCTTAATCGATGGCGAAGCAGGGGATGGAGGTGATATTAGCATCAGCAGTTGGTCTCTGGTAATGACCGATAGTGCTATCTCCTCTAATTCCAGAGGAGATGGGGATGCCGGTAACATTACCCTCGACATTAGAGATAACTTAGACCTGGATAACAGTCAAATTACCGCTGACTCTACCCAAGCGGGAGGGGGTGATATCAATATTACCGCCCTTGACACCCGTCTACGTAACGGCAGTTTAATTAGCAGTAGTGTAGCTAACGGAGACGGTGGAGGTGGCGACATCAACATAACATCCCCTCTCTTCCTCGCCTTAGAAGATAGTGACATCCTCGCCAACGCCAATCAAGGAGCCGGAGGCAATATTAATATTAACTCCGAAGCCTTCCTCGCCGACTTATTTGGTAGTGGAAATGCAGTTGCTGTCGGTAGTAACCCCGGTAACTTTAACCAATTTCGCGACAATGGTAGAGTAGATATCTCCGCCTCCTCCCAAGTAATAGGACTCAGTGGAGAAATCAATATCCCCGACTTCAGCTTCCTACAAAATTCCCTCTCCCAACTCTCCGCCAACTTCGTCAATCCAGAGCAAGCGATTGCCGATAGCTGTCTAGCACATCGCAATACCCAGCAAGGCAGTTTCACCGTCACCGGTACCGGCGGTTTACCCCCCACTCCTAATAATGCCTTCAGCAGTCAGTATCATCTTCGGGGAGTACAGTCGTTGGGAGATGGGGAGACGGGGAGATGGGGGGATGGGGAGACGCGGGGACGCGGAGACGCGGAGACGGGGGGAATTGAAATTTCCCTTAACTCTGCGAGTTATGCTCAGGTACAACCAACAGCAGCAATTCCCGATTGGCAATTAGGTGATCCAGTGATTGAAGCCCAAGGTATAATCGCAACCGCCGATGGTAGGATTATCCTGGGTAAGGAACCAAGGTTGAAGAATGTAGAATGTAGAATTGAGAATTGATTGGGAATTGGGAATTGGGAATTGGGAATTGGGAATTGGGAATTGGGAATTGGGAATTGGGAATTGGGAATTGGGAATTGGGAATTGCTATAACAAACAACAAACGACAAACAACAAATAACAAACAACAAATTCACAATTTAAATGCATAACGGCTTAATCCACAAGGGGTTAAAACCCCTTGCTCATAGCTAAAGTCCGTTAAAACGGACTGAAAATAGATAATTTTACAAAATGATCTTGCATGAAACTGTATCCTTACCAGTCGTCTTTAGGCGTAGGGTGCTGTTAGCAAAGCGTAATGCACCATGATGCCCAAAGCGATCGCTTCTTCCTTAGAATATTTTATTGGTTGCAATTTTCGTGATTTTTGGCTATTATTTGAATAATGGAATAGGTGTGCGCCTATAAGGTACGAATTGTTATTGTTGACCTCAAAAAACATGCTAGCAAACTTAGGTTGGGTGTAAGGCCGTAGGGTGCTGTTAGTGCGATCGCTTATCTTGTAGGTTGGGTGGAGCCGCAGATATTTCTCCACCTTTTACCCAAAAATACCATCGGCGACACCCAACATCACCTTTGAGGATAAAATAAAAATATCAATAGAAAAAAGTATCAAGTATGATTAGAGGCACAGAGGACACGAAGAGAATTTGACGTTACCAATTCACAATTTAAATGCATAACGGCTTAATCCACAAGGGGTTAAAACCCCTTGCTCATAGCTAAAGTCCGTTAAAACGGACTGAAAATAGATAATTTTACAAAATGATCTTGCATGAAACTGTATCCTTACCAGTCGTCTTTAGGCGTAGGGTGCTGTTAGCAAAGCGTAATGCACCATGATGCCCAAAGCGATCGCTTCTTCCTTAGAATATTTTATTGGTTGCAATTTTCGTGATTTTTGGCTATTATTTGAATAATAGAATGGGTGTGCGCCTATAAGGTAAGAATTGCTATTGTTGACCTCAAAAAACATGCTAGCAAACGTAGGTTGGGTGTAGCAAAGCGTAACCAAACAGCAAATTATTGCTTTTGATATCAATTCTGGGAAATACATTGAGAATTGAGAATTGAGAATTGAGAATTGGGAATTGGGAATTGAGAATTGGGAATTGGGAATTGGGAATTGGAGGAGGGTGAAGGAAATTTTGGATGGGATTTCTATTCCCCGCGTCTGGTGTGTCCCCGCGTCCCCGCGTCTACATTATCTGCAATAATATATGAATATCTAAGATAGATGCTCTAAATGCGAGGTCAATATGCCCCGTGCAGTTATCCTCACTGCTATTTCGGTTGAATACCGGGCTGTTCGAGCTAATCTCAAACAACTAACAAGGCATCCTTACAGGGAAAACTATGAGCAGGGAACGTTTTCTGCTAATGGTCAAGTATGGGATGTCAGAATTGCGGCAACCGGTCCAGGAAATATTCTTGCAGCCTTACAAACAGAACGAGCGATCGCATGTTTCAATCCCGATGTTATTCTCTTTGTAGGTGTCGCAGGTGGTATCAAGGATGTACGGCTTGGTGATGTAGTCTGTGCTACCAAAGTCTATGGCTATGAGTCGG
This sequence comes from Symploca sp. SIO2E6, assembly GCA_010672425.1. GTDB lineage: Bacteria > Cyanobacteriota > Cyanobacteriia > Cyanobacteriales > Coleofasciculaceae > Caldora. The sequence goes on along the minus strand of JAAHGR010000563.1, from coordinate 1,584 downwards.
GGAAAGTGGAAAAAGTTAATCTACCTAGAGCTAACTTCGGTCTTAGTGCTTTTAATTTGGAAGAGATCGCTAGATCTGAGGCTAATAGTAACGACTGGATAAATAGATTAGCATGTTTGAAAAAAGACGCGGGGACACGGGGACGCGGGGACACGGAGACAAGAGAGTTTTCATCCTTGGTTGTCAACCAAAGTTTATGGGAATCTGACTCGACTCCTGCTGTTTTGGTTGCTCCTATCGCTTCTGGAGAGAAGGTTATTGCCTCAAAAGAATCTCAGGTGTTTAAGTTTTTACGCACTCATTACGGGGATGCAGTAGCAGTGGAGATGGAAGGGATCGGCTTTTTGAATGCTACTCATGCCAACCCTCAGGTTTCTGCTATGGTGATTCGAGGTATTTCGGATCTGATTGATGGCAAAAGTGAGGCTGATGCTCAGGGTTATCAAGAAATTGCCGCTTGTCATGCTAGTGCTTTTGCCTTTGAGGTATTGGCAAAGTTTATTGTCAGAAATAGACCTTTTACCCTCGGAAAAACTATTCTAAACCTTCCTCTGAAGAAAAACTAGTGGCGTGACACAGCCTATTATGGTTGAATAGATGTAGGTTGGGTCGAGGCAACGAGACCCAACGCTGGAGCTATTTGTGTTGGGTCACGAAGCAAGCTCTACCCAACCTACATTTTTAGCTGTGTCGCGCCAGTAGGTCATTTACTTTCTCCTTCGGGTTTAGAATTGCCTACCATTTGGCCTGCAAAACCTGCTCAGCGGTTAGTTCCAATTGAGGGAAAGTCCGAGAAACGAGCCGCTGTAACCCAGAAAACTCAGTTTTTTGATACCTACCATTGACCAACACTAAGACAGTGACTAACTGTGCTTGGGGGTCAATAATCCAGTACTCCGGAATACCCCGTTGCTCATACTTATGTAATTTATCAATATAATCCCGTCGGTAATTCTCATCCTTTTGGCTTCTGTAGGGACTAACTACCTCAACCACTAACCGTGGGGGAGCCATATTGAGGGTAATCGTTTGCCGCTTTTTGGTTGGCTCAAGATGTTCTTCTCTAATCACTACCAAGTCAGGGAAGCGGTTTTGTGTTTTGCCAACTACTTGCAGTTCACAACAATTAGTAGGTAAGACTAGGCGTCTATCAACTAGTTGGACTAATTCATACATTAGCCACAAGGCTATCCAGATATTTTCTCCTGATTCTGGAGGCATCGGTATCAATCCCCCATTGCATAGTTCATAGCGGTTATCGGTGCCATCGTCATATTCGAGGTATTGCTCAAAGGTCAGTTTTACCGGTGTATAGGTCATTTACTTTCTCCTTCGGGTGTGGAGTAAGGGATTCTTGCTTTCCAGTTTGGGTAATATCAAGGAAAGGGTAATCACTTACAATAAAAACTTCTCCGCGTCCGGTGCGTCAGCCTTAACAATAAGTATTCAACCGAACTTGACATAAGTCTCCATCCATGAGAGACAGTGTTTGAACAGTTTATTGTGGTTCTTTGTCGTGGTCTATACATTTGTCACTTTGAAGCTTTCTCTCCACAGCTTCTTCGAGAATGACTGTTATGAGAG
>JAAHGR010000562.1:3106-5258 GCA_010672425.1 Symploca sp. SIO2E6 | reverse complement strand
ATCAACTCAGCCTACAGATTGCAGTTGGAAACCGATCTGCGGCGAGGGCTTGAAAGGCAAGAGTGTCTAGTTTATTATCAATCCATCGTGTCCCTCGAAACTGGTCAGATTACTGGTTTTGAAGCCTTGTTACGCTGGCAACACCCCCAACGGGGTCTAGTTTCCCCAGGTGAGTTTATTCCTATAGCAGAAGAAACGGGACTGATTACCCCTATCGGCTGGTGGACTTTAGGAGAAGCTTGTCGTCAGATGAGCACCTGGCAAAAGCAATTCCCCACAACTGAACCTTTGACAATTAATGTCAATCTTTCTTGTCAACAGTTTATTCAACCAGATCTGATCCCAAAAATTGACAAAATTCTTCAGGAAACGGGACTAATGGCAGGTAGTTTAAAACTGGAGATTACAGAAAGCATGGTTATGGAAAATCCCGACTGGGTGAAAGATGTGCTACTTAAGTTACAGCAAAGAAAGATTCAGTTATGTATTGATGATTTTGGAACTGGCTATTCTTCCTTGAGTCGATTACATCATTTTCCCATCAGTACCCTCAAAATTGACCGTTCCTTCGTCAGTCGGATTGGTGCTTTGGGTGAAAATTCGGAGATTGTTCAGACGATTGTTAACCTGGCTCAAACTCTAGGAATGGATGTGGTAGCTGAGGGAATTGAGATGCCAGAACAAGTTCATCCCCTGATTGAGCTACGATGTGAATATGGACAGGGTTATTTGTTCTCTAGACCTTTAGCTGGCGAGGCTGCTGAAGGTTTACTGAAAATGAAGAATGAAGAATGAGGAATTGGGAATTGGGAATTGGGAATTGGGAATTGGGAATTGGGAATTGGGGATTGGGAATTGGGGATTGGGAATTGGGAATTGGGAATTGGGGATTGGGAATTGGGAATTGGGAATGGAGAATGGAGAATGAACTCATTACTCATTACTCATTACTTCCCACACTCCCCACCCTCTCTTAAGGGTGGCACTGGATCATAACCTCCAGGATGGAAAGGATGACAGCGGGATATTCGCCGTATCGATAGACAGCTACCACGCCACCAACCAAAGCGATTGACTGCTTCTAGGGCATACTGTGAGCAAGTAGGTTGAAAGCGGCAGCTTGGAGGAAATAGAGGAGAAATAAAGGCTCTGTAACCTCGAATCAGACCAATGAGTAGAGTTTTCATAAAAAACCTTTGCCAAGATAAATTATATTTGCTTAAGAGTGGAATTGGCATCTTGCCAGTTCTACTCTTGTTGGTTGCATTTACTACTTGCGCCTAAAGCTGTTAAGGTCAGCAATACATCCCATCTCTATATTTTACCTCATTGCATTTTTTTTGAGAAACCACAAAGACACAAAGACACAAAGTTCACAAAGGAAAAGCAGAGAAGATATCTAATTGGTGGGCACTCAATGGGTAATTTGTCGTTCAATGGTTAAAGTGTAGCGATCACAAGATATCATCTCGGTAAGTAGGTTGGGTGAAGAGAAGCGGAACCCAACATCAATTGCGATCGCTAACCCACCTGGGATTTCAATCCCAGGCTAATAGCTCAAGTCCGTTAAAACGGACTGACAATAGAAAATCTTAAACCTATACAAAATTTGTGTTATTATTGAATAATGGAGAAAAAGTGCGCCTATAAATCCAGCACCACTCATTAAGGATAATTAGGTAATGGCCATCAGTAACGATAACTAGTCTTATAGAACAGGCTTGGATGCCTGTTTTAGTCTATTGCAAGATTAGCAATAGTTGACGTTTGCTGACAAGACAATCTTAAAAGAAGAAACGACGCGATCGCCTACGGCACTAGCTTGCGCTAATCGCAATCCTTACAGATTTTACAGCCCCCACTGGCAAGATGCCAGTTCCACGGATGATTCAAGATGCCAGTTCCACGGGTGATTGCACTGATGTTGCTGTATAATTTGCGGAACAATTTTGAACGGGAGCAAAGCGATTGACTCGATTTATCCATGACCAATTCGCCAAAGATTATCTAGAACAACTGCTAGAGCCTTACGGTGAAGTTAAGGCACCCCGCCGAGTTTCAGGGGAAGTGCGAGAAATCGATGTTTGGTTTGACCCTAACTTCGATACTCCACCGAGCAATCTTGGCAACCTCGGATTATTAGGGCGCATGG
>JAAHGR010000562.1:1469-3096 GCA_010672425.1 Symploca sp. SIO2E6 | reverse complement strand
CCTTACGGTGAAGTTAAGGCACCCCGCCGAGTTTCAGGGGAAGTGCGAGAAATCGATGTTTGGTTTGACCCTAACTTCGATACTCCACCGAGCAATCTTGGCAACCTCGGATTATTAGGGCGCATGGTTCAAACTCCTGCACTGATAGAACCTTTCCGCAATGCTGCCAACGCTGACGAAATCTGCGATTGTCTGTTGAAATTACTCGAAGTTCGAGGGGAGTTAAAGCGGGAAGCTAAGCGCAATCAACTCAAACTCCCTCGAACCAAATTACCCAAATTGTGGATACTTACCCCAACTGCCTCAGCAACCTTATTAGGGGACTTGGATGCCAAAGTAGATAAGCGGTGGTTGCCTGGGGTGTATTTTCTGGCAAAAACTTTCAGGACAGTTATTGTGGTGCTCCATCAGTTACCCCGTACTCAAGAAACCCTCTGGTTAAGGGTTATGAGTAGGGGAAAAGTGCAACGGCAGGCAATCGATGAGCTAGAAGCAATGCCAGAAAATAATCCTCTACGTTCTCAGACTCTGAGTTTGCTCTATAACTTGCAGAAAAATTTGGAATTCAGGCAAGATCTAAGAAAAGGAGATAGGAAGTTAATTATGCGTTTAGCACCACTGTATCAACAGGAAAGGGAACAAATACTCCTTGAAGGAGAGCAACGAGGAATTCAACAGGGAATCCAACAGGGAGTTCAACAGGGAGAGCGTTTAATTGTGAACAACTTGCTGCAAGTGCGCTTTGGTGATGTGGATGAGGAACTAGGGGCAATTATTGAGCCGATATTGGCACTACCGCCGGAGGAATTTACCCCCATGTTGTTGCAATTATCCCGTGAGGAGTTATTGGCTCGTTTCGGGCAATCTTCATAACTAGTCTTGTGGAACAGGCTTGGATGCCTGTTTCAGTCTATTGCAAGATTAGCAATAGTTGATGTTTGCTGACAAGGCAATCTTAAAAGAAGAAACTACACGATCGCCTACGACACTAGCTTGCGCTAATCGCAATCCTTACAGATTTTACAGCCCCCACTGGCAAGATGCCAGTTCCACAGATGATTCAAGATGCCAGTTCCACGGGTGATTGCACTGATGTTGCTGTATAATTTGCGGAACTATTTTGAACGGGAGCAAAGTGATTGACTCGATTTATCCATGACCAATTCGCCAAAGATTATCTAGAAAAACTGCTAGAACCTTACGGTGAAGTTAAGGCACCCCGCCGAGTTTCAGGGGAAGTGCGAGAAATCGATGTTTGGTTTGACCCTAACTTCGATACTCCACCGAGCAATCTTGGCAACCTCGGATTATTAGGGCGCATGGTTCAAACTCCTGCACTGATAGAACCTTTCCGCAATGCTGCCAACGCTGACGAAATCTGCGATTGTCTGTTGAAATTACTCGAAGTTCGAGGGGAGTTAAAGCGGGAAGCTAAGCGCAATCAACTCAAACTCCCTCGAACCAAATTACCCAAATTGTGGATACTTACCCCAACTGCCTCAGCAACCTTATTAGGGGACTTGGATGCCAAAGTAGATAAGCGGTGGTTGCCTGGGGTGTATTTTCTGGCAAAAACTTTCAGGACAGTTATTGTGGTGCTCCATCAGTTACCCCGTACTCAAGAAAC